>NZ_JBFUFF010000034.1:0-68210 GCF_056403555.1 Rhizobium sp. P2_G2 | reverse complement strand
AGCCAAGGAAAAGAAGGCCTGGGCCAATATCCCAGCCAAAAGCAATCGCAAGGACAGCTTTTCCTTCAGCCGATGGGTCTATCGGCAAAGAAATCTCGTCGAACGCTTCTTCAATAAGCTCAAACAATATCGAGCTATGGCAACACGTTACGACAAGAACCCAGCCAATTTCCTTGCCGCCGCCAAAATCATTGCTACCCGCATCTGGATCAACGCGTTATGAGTCTACGGCCTAGTTCAACAGCCTGTTCTCCCGCAGTCTATCGACCGCCAGATTGACAAATGCACGGACCTTGGCAGGGGCATGACGACCTTCAGGGTACATGACATGGATTGGCAGGGGCTCGTCCTCATAATCGGCCAACACGATTTGAAGATCGCCGGCGACCAATGGCGGCCCAATCTGATAAAGAGCAACCCGTGTAAGCCCTCGACCCGCTCTTGCCGTGGCAATCGCTGCGTCGTTCGTGTTGCGCTGCAGGGCCGCCTCTATCGTGACGCGCTGCTCACCTGCGAAACGCCATTCTGGAGACGCCCATGCGCTCGTGGACGCAACAATCCTATGTGCCTTCAAATCTGCGGGCACAGACGGCACGCCGTGCTTTTCAAAATAGGCGGGCGATCCGCAGATGACTCGGCGGACCTTGCCAACCTTGGTGGCCGTGAAGCCGGAGTCTGGCAGGCGCCCGATTCGGACCGCTACATCCATACCCTCCTCGACGATGTTGACAGGCCGATCGATGAAAAACGTTCTCCCCCTCATCATAGGGTAATTGTCAAGATATTCGTTCATGATTGGGAGCACGTACATTTGCCCGAACATCGCCGGCGCCGTCACGGCAAGCGTTCCCGCTGGCGTCCCGTAGGAACCAGCTGCCGCTGCTTCGGCTTCTGAAATGTCGGAAAGTATGCGTCGGCAATCCTCAAGATAGCGCGAACCGGCCTCTGTCATTTTCACAGACCGGGTGGTCCTGACAAACAAGCGGGTGCCGATCAGATCCTCGAGCGCTGCTACAGCCCGGGTGACCGCGGGCGCGCTCACGTGCATGTGACGCGCTGTTTCCGCAAAGTTTTCCGTTTCTGCGACCTTCACGAAGATGCGCATCGCCTGCCATCGATCCATTCGGCAATCCTCTTTCGCTCTGTCTCCCAGATTATCCACGCCAGCGTCCGCTCATCATCGGCCGGGGCGCCCAGCTCCATGCCACCGTAGTCGTCAGGCGACCCTTTGTTCAACCCCCCGAAGCCTGAACGACTTGGCGGGGCTGAGGAAGACAGCAGTCGGCACGAGGGCCGATACCTGCCTGGACAGCAACAGGATTGACCGACTAACCACGGTGGTTGTCACGGCTTCGGGGCGCATGAGCATCGGCAAGACGCTCGATCTCAAGGCAGGCTTCATCATCGAAGCCCGCCTGGATCGCACGCTGCCGCAACGCCAAACGCTCGTTGCCTCTCGCCGCCAAGGCCAATTCGAGCGCTCGCGATCGGCGCAGGTCGAAGCTTTTACCGGCACGGGCTGCGTCGATCTCGGCGCCGCACATGCCCAATCGCGCAGCGGCGTCGTCCTGCAGTTGTATCAGAACCGCGCCGCCTCGATCACTGACTAAGGCCATCTCGACAGAAAGCCGCGTTCGCTCATCAAGCTTCGATATGTGCATTGGTCAGATCCTAGCTTGATCAGTGGATTGCGGTACGACTTGTCCAGTCAGAAGCCGAAGTGGCTCAGACCGGGATGGTCGTCAGGGAGACGTGCCTTCCGGCGCTGCGGCAATGTCACGTTGTCGAGGTCCGCGAACGTCGCGTTAGTGAAGCTGTCCGCTGACAGGCAGTATTCGCAACCGTTGGCTCGCACCATCGTCAACGCCAGCCGGTCCCGCGTAGCGACAGGCAGCCGACTCCTGCCTAGCGCGCCTTGAACGCCCGCAAGCCCGTCTACGGCGACGGGACTGTTGGCCATGGTGGCGCGTCTCGAGATATGGGACATGGTGATTCTCATTGGTGAAGCGCGACGCGAGCTGACTAACTAGATGAGACCGACATTGGGTGTGTTGAGCGGAAGAAGAGCTGGAAGTCAATGTTGCGTAGCATTTAGGGAGACCGCGCTATCATAGGGCTAACTGAAGGCTCTCTTCACCTTCATTTTCCTGCTCCGCCGGAACCGCGCTGCAGATGAGTGCCTCGTCTTCAGCGAGCGGAACGCCCGGCCGCCGGATATGCGTCACGCAGCCGCTCAACACCTTGACCTTGCAGGTGCCGCATGTGCCTTCGCGGCAGCTGAATTCCGGTTCCAGCCCGCGTGCCTCTGCAAGCTCCAGCAACGTACCTGAATCGGGCACCCACCGCGCTTCCTTGAGCGATACCCTGAAAGCGACTGCCACGGGTTTGGTCGCGGCCGGCCTAGCGGTAGCGGCGAGAGCCGCCGTTGCGTCCGGCGTCCGTGTCAGAGAAGATGGTCCGAATGTTTCGGCATGGATACGGCCGTCAGCGACGTTCAACCCGCGCAGGCCATCATAGAGTGCCTGGGTGAAGGCGGGGGGACCACACAGGTAGAAGTCGTAGTCGTTGAAAGGAAGCATGCGCGTGAGCAGTGCCATGTCGATGCGGCCAGCGACGTCATAGTCCAGACCTTCTGGGCATCTTGCGTATCACTCAGCACCCGGATCAGTTTTACCGCGCTGAACGATGTTTCCACCAACGCCGCCAACTCGTCCGCGAAGGCACGCTCTTTTTTGGTCCGGGCGGCGTGGAACAGAAATATCGGCCGGGTCTGTCGCTTGCGGACGCCTTCGTAGACGATGTGACGCAGCATCGCGAGCAGCGGCGTGATCCCTACCCCACCTGCCAAGAGCGCAGCCGGTCGTCTTTCGTATGCGTCGATGGTGAAGTCGCCGGCAGGAGCGCGCGCTTCAATGGTGTCCCCGACATTGATCAGACCATACAGGTGACGGGAAACCGCACCATCGCGCTTGACACTGATCCGGTAGAAGCCATCAGACGGCGCGGCGGAGATTGTGTAGGTTCGAAGCACCGGCCTGTCTGTGCCGGGCAACTTTACACGAATTGGCAGATGCTGGCCGGCCAGATGCGGCAGCAGGCCAGCGCCGTCATCCGGCTGGAGATGGAAGGAGCGGATCGTGCTGCTCTCATCGACAATCTTTATCACCTTAAACGGGCGCCATGAGGTCATTCGTTCAGCCGCCAGAAGCCGGTCGGCCGCCTGGCTCCAGTCACCCGTCATCAACGAAGCCGGCGACCAGCCTTCGTCACTGCGAAACTGCCAACGCAAAGCGAATGCGCCCCTTCGCCGCACAATCCTACGCGGGATAAATTTCCAGAGCCGTTCAGCACCCTGAAAAGCCGCGATTTCTGGTGAATCGAAAATGACGGTCGCTTCGCCTGTCATCTGCAGCATGTCGCCACTGGCATAATTCACGAACAGCAGACCCGCTCTCCCGTTCAGCAGCATGTTGCCAAGCGTGCTGAAGAACAGGTTGCCGTCGAAATCGGGAACGGTGAGCGTGCCGTCCGCATCGACGCGCGCAAACCCAGCCTTGCCGCCGCGATGGGAGACATCGACCTGCCGCCGGTTCTCGCGATCAGCATAGGACGCCACGTAAAAGGAATCGGCGCCATCGATTAGAGCGTACGCGCCCTCGTCGAGTCCTTCCAGCGTCTCGACTTCGCCTGAGAGGAGTTGCCCAACTTCGCGCTCATATCTGAAGTCGCGCAGCTGGATATATCGCGGGCAGTTGCCAAAACTCTGGTCGACATCGATGTGCAGCCCTGTCGCGGTCAGCGAAACAACCCCATTCATCCGGTTGCGTCGACGCGTATGCATCTCGATGCCGAGGAGGCCGACTGGCATGTCTTCCCCCATGCCGGGTGCTGCAGGATCGGACGGGTCTGGGCGTGCGGCGATGTCGAGTGTCGTCGGTGTTGGAGAGGTAATGAAACCGGGTCGCCCCTCGAGAAAGGTGGCCCACGGATTCCCCGCACCGTCGACACTACCGAGGACCAAGAACGGCAGCTGTGCGTAGAACTCGCGATGTTGGTCGGGCATATAATCGCGAACAACGCGCTGCCCGACCGAGGTCATGCGCCCGGCAACCCCCAGCATGTCCTGGATGAATAACTCACCTTCGTGCCAGACAGGGAGCTTGGTGAAGGTCGCCGACATGTATCTTCTCCTTTTCGTCGATGCGTGCACTCGGGCGCGCGGCCCTTTATGCCGACAGGCCAACCGGGGTGGGGAGGAAGGGCACGAAGCCAGGCAACGCCTCGATCCGGTTGAGGAAAGTGTTAACGTTCGGATAGGCCGACAGATCTACATATCCCTCCGGCGCGCGCGCTACGTAGCTGTAGATCGCCACATCGGCGATCGTCGGCTGATCACCGGCAAGCCACGGACTTTCGGCGAGCCGGGCTTCGAGGCGTCCCAAGAGCGTATGTGCACGATCGATGACTTCATCCGCACTGAACTTCGCCCCGAACACCGTGATCAGACGAGCGGCGGCGGGACCGAACGCGACTTCGCCCGCTGCGACCGACAACCAGCGCTGGACCGCAGCCGCACCATGGGCAGTTTCCGGCAGCCAGTCGCCACGACCAGCTTTCTTGGCAAGATAGACGAGGATTGCGTTGGAATCGGCGACGACCACATCGCCGTCTTCCAGCACGGGTACCTGACCGAACGGGTTGAGCTTCAAAAACTCCGGCTGCTTGTGAGCCCCGATCTTGAGATCGACCTCGACCAGTTCGTGTGTCACGCCTAATAGAGACGCGAACAACACAGCTCGATGCGAATGACCGGACAGGGGATGATGATAGAGCTTCATGACATGACCTTTGTTTGAAGGACGGGCAAATTCCGGTCCACACCGCGATTGTGCGCGATCGGGTTCATGTCGAGAATAGCCGCTCTGGGAACCTCAGAATTGCGTCCAGCGGAATAATGATCGCGACCAGCGTTCCATTTTAAGGAACTGAGAAGTTCGCACGTCGCGTCCCCGGGGTTGCAGAGCGAAACGTCGATCTTGGCATGGTTTTTTGATTGTCGGTTTGATTTGACCCGTATTTCATCTTCGCACGGCTCCACGTTGCCGCTGTCAAAGCTTTGTCCACGCGAACTGCTGGGTCAGCGTAAAACGGCAAAGTGGATCAATTCGTGCTGGAAGCCAACAGGGAAGCAGCTTCGCTCCTGGCTCATGACGCTTTCCGAAGCATCGCCGCGCCGGATTTATCTCTTCCAACATTCGGAAGGCATTTTCGATAGGTCTGAGCTGCCGTGGAGTTCGGCCGCGCCGGCTTTCATCCTGAGCGACGATCACCGTTCACTGCGTTAGTCGCGCGCCACTCACCTGACTGCTCGATCCGGCGCCGTCATAGGGCTCGACTTTCCAGTTGGCAGAGTTGATGATCATCTGGTTGACGACCATGGAAATCTGCTCGGCGGTATTGGTCGTCGAATTGTRGGTGACGTTGCGGTTCGGCAGGTGGATGATGCCTTGCAGGGTCTCGCCATTCGAGCCGTTGAAGATATACTGCACCTTGTTGGCATTGTTCGCAGCGTCGCTGGTCTTTTCGAACATCAATATGCCCTTGTAGGTGCCGCTGGTCGGCGCGGTGCCGGTGAAGGTGAGATTGCCGTTGGCGCGGATCTCGCTGTTGGTGTCGGGAAAATAGAAGGTGACGCCGTTGGCGATCACCGTCGAGCCGGAATTTATGATCATCCGGCCACTGATGATGTGCAGGCCCGGGCTGAAGGTGATCGTCGGCGAGCCGTTGAACGTGACATTGCAATGCACACCCGTCGCCACGGTGATGGAACTGCCGTCCTTCGTGCCGCTGTCTGTGCAGGCCGGCACGGAAGGTTCGGGCAGAGCACCGGCATAGGGATCGGGCTGGGTGGTGCAGCCGACCTGCATATTGTTGATCGTGCCGCCATTCTTGATGTATTGCGTCCCCTTGACGCAGAATTTTGAAAAATTCAGCGTCGAGCCGCTGTTCATGATGAAGGCCGGGTTTGCGGTTGAGGCGACGTCCATCTCGCATGTGCTGGCCTGCACATTGGCCCCGGAATTGATCAGCACATCCTGGCCGGAACTGCCGAGCACATAGATGCAGGGCCCGGCCGAGGCGGCCGTGGTGAGCGCAATCGCGCTGGATTTCACCGCGAGCGGCAGGCTGCTCACGCCGGTAACCCCGAGAAAGGCAGTCGGCATCGATACACGAAGCGTCGCGGTGATGCTCGTGTCGGCATTCTGCACGACACTGAGGTTGTTGTTGAAGTCGACGGTCTGGTTCTTGAAGTTGGCAAGGAAGATGTTTTCGATTTCGGTTTTCTGATCGGCCAGGCTCGATTTGCGCACGGCGGCCAGCACGCCGGCATCCAGCGACTGCTGCATCTTTTCACGCTGAGTATAGGCCGAATGCAGATCGATCGACGCGCCGACGCCGATCATGACGGTGAAAACGCTCACCGCGGAGAACATGGCGAAATTACCGCCGCGGTCGGCGACCAGGCGTCGAAAAACCTTCTTGAAAAGTGAAATGATCATCGTCGCGATGCGGGTCATTGCCGATGTCCATGCTAAATGTTGCGTACGCCTGCCATCTGTTCTTCCGTCGTCATGCAGGAACAAGAATGTTGCCCGGCACTTCAGCAACAAACCGGCTAAGCATTAAGATAATGTCGCTATTGCGGAAGCGATCGTTTCTAATGGTTTCCTGAACGTGAAGGCCGCTGTCGCTCGGTGCCGCGCTCAAGCAAGAGCTAGGGACGGCGATGTTCACCGGTAGCGTCAGGCTCCCGATGGCGTCGGCAGAGCTGGGCCTGATCGACGAATATGAAGTCGTGGTCCAGCCCATTATTGCGGGGCGTGGTCCGAGCTTGTTCGCCGGCCGCTCAAAGGCCATCGACCTGAAACTCGTCAATCCTATTGAACTTAGCTCCGGTGCCGTGGCGCTACGCTACGAGCCAAGAAGGTAGGCCGGGCGCACCTCGCAGGCAAGGCGTCGCAGTTGTTGCCCCGAAGTGTGAGAACTGGTGCAGCGCTCGGGGCCGGAGCCGCGAAGGAGTTCAAGGGCCTGATTCAGAATTCCCCAAAGACATGAGAGGCTGGCGCAGTCATACCGCTGCATTTGCGATATCGCCTCGTAGCCGAAGTTTTCGAGCGGCAGTTGATTGCCCTCGCGTGATCCGGTTTGTCGAACCCGGCGAAGCTACCGCTCAGTCGTTGCCACGAGATCAATAGCTTCGCGGAAACCGGCCCGTAAGCAGCCCCGTCATTTACTCCCGGCGGGCTTTGCTTTTTGTGGAGGGGAGTTTTGATCGGGACATTGATCGTTTGCGCAGATCTTGCCGTCGTGGACGGCGACACTCTGAAATGCGACGGGCAGAAACTAAAATCGTCTCTGAGAGCAAGGACGCTACGCCCAAGCACCGGCCGCTGGTGAATGTTTATCTGCCGAGCGGCAAGGAAGTGGGGCAGACCCTCCTCGAAGAGCGCCTCACTCGGCCGAGACACCGGCACCATAAAATCGATTGGTGAGACTAAGCCGCGTCAGCAATTTTACTTACTGTCTACGTAAGCGAGTTTCTGGCTACATCGTGGATGTTGCGTCTGATTATTGTGATCATGACCACGTGTTGTGGAGCGTCGGATGATTCTGGTCTGGTTTTATTGCGCCCTGCTGCTGGAATTCGTCTGGCTAGTACTTGTTGGCTGGAGCGCGTTCCAACTTTTCCTGCAAGTGTGAGTAGGCCTATTCCGCGGCGATCAGAGCCGGTTAGTCTCGATAAGAAAGATTGGCTGTTGAGTTTCGGCACGATTTGATCCGACTTTTCATTTCGCGTTAGCCTGTCAAATCCAACGTAGTGGATTGTGTGCAAACATCTTTAATCGCGCTGAGCGGATCAGGGCGAAATGGAAAAACGGGTCAAATCGGGCTGAAAATCAACATGCTAAACTCGGATGTAAGAAAAACGACCTGAACCTCACATTGAATACTGCAGGAAATCTTTGTCCACAGTTCAAGATTTAAGCAACCACGCTCGCAATCATCCGAGGCTCTCCCGTGAGGAGGAGAAGAGCAAGGATCTTTCGCAGCGGCCGGCTTGATCCTGCAGCAACTTGATCCACCGCAATCCCGTCGAATTCCGTCATAAGAGCTGGTGGAACCAGGACGTATTTAGAGCTTTTCGCCTAGCCGGAGCGATATTCTGTTCCACCAGCGGGCCGCGATTACCAGATGAACTGGTGAAAACGGCGGGCGATGTCCATATCCGCTTCCATGGCGTCGAAAAATGGTATCGGCGCGATGCAGAATACGCGTGTGGACAGAGCGTATCATTAAGAGCGACGCCAAAACCGTTGGTTCTATTTCAATAACGACCGCGACGGATATGCAATCAAAAATGCAAAAATGCTGGCGGAATTGTTGACCCCACCTGAGATACCGGTTGCTTGTCAGCCATCGTCGAATGTTGGGGCGGGATGAAATATGAGGATATCATTCTCAACAGCTTGGCGCCTGCGGGGTGATCTGCTCCAATGTACATTGGTCGGGCCGCTTGTCGGGCCTCCATCGCACGAGCTTAGTCCCGTGGCGAAATCGATGCCCGGTGACGTGATCGAATCTCACTTCGACCACCAATTCCGTCTTCAGAGGCTCCCACTCGCCACTTCGTTCCGTACTCCATCGGCTCGGACCGCCAGGGGCCTTTCCAGTGAAGCCGGGTGGCCCTCGAAGACGCTCTACCCGCCTGGTTAAAGCTGGCCGTTCCTCCTCCGTGATTGTTGAAGTAAATCCGACATGGTGAAGCTTTCCTTCACCATCGAACAGGCCAAGCAGCAGGGACCCGACGTTGTCGCTTTTGCTTTCATAGCGAAATCCACCCACGACGCAGTCGGCAGTGCGAAGCCGCTTGACCTTTATCATCGTCCGCTCGCCCGGGGCGTAAGGACCGTCAAGCTGTTTGGCAACGACGCCGTCCGTCCCGTTTGGCCCCGATTCACTCAACCATCGTTCGGCTTGTTTATGATCCAGGCCGATTGGTGAGAGCTGGGCTTGACTTGAGGACTCTAGAGATTTCGCAAAACATTCCAACAGGCGCCTGCGTTCTGACAACGGCTGTTCGATTGCGGAGTGGCCGCCGGGCGCGATCAGAATGTCGAACATGACAAACCGTGAGGGGGTCTCTGTAGAAAGCTTACGTATCCGACTCTCGGCTGGATGAAGGCGCATCTGCAGGGCATCGAAAGCCAGATGTCCGTTGACCTCGATGACGAGTTCACCATCGATCACGAAGACATCTGCATCGACGTCCCGGAAATATGCCACGACTTCAGGAAAATACCTGCCCAGCGGCTTTCCCGACTTGGCGCGCAGATCGACATTGCCGCCCTGCTTGAACACCAGACATCGAAACCCATCCCATTTCGGTTCGAACTGCCATTTTCCCTTAGAAGGCAGGAGCGCGGCAGATTTCGCCTCCATCGGCGGAGTAGCGACCGGTAGTGGATAGGGGAAAGGCGCGTTTCCGGCCATGGCAGTCCTCGATACAAATCCGCCGCCCGCGATCCGAACTGCGAGGTTTGAGCTGCGGGCCGGACAGGTAGGTGCTCGCCTGCCAGTTCGTTAGCCACGACGAGAAACCGGAAAAATCCGCGGTGTTCAACATCCCTGTCCGGCCGGTGACACAGCACACAACTCGAAAATGAAATGACGGTGGCTGCAGATAGTTCCGACATGGTGTGTCAGCGAGCGACAGCGTGCACCGAGTACCGGGTCACTTGGAGCAATCTCGCGCGGAAGCAAATCCTCCGTTGCTCGATCGGAGAGAAAGGCCGCTGGCGTGTTTTCTATCACCAAAACGGAACTCGCTACCTCCGGCCGGCGCCCGAATAAGCCCATGTCTGAATGACAGCGAAGAAATGCTTGGTGCAGATGGTTGCGTATCCGGCTTCAATCGTCCGCGCGGCTTTCTTCAAACGGTGGTGGAAAACTCTCGGCGTTTTCCCTGCTCTGCTCGACATGGACTACCGGATAATGCAGGCTGGAAAATCCGATGATCAGGGCCGGACCTTCAAGACTAGCTTCGGCAAGCGTCACCTGGCGAGGCCTTTGCCCGTAAATATGATCTGCTTGCAGCAGAGATGGATGATTTGTCGCTGCCGCTGCGCGTCGGCGTAGCGACCCGCACGTTCGTTGAGAGTAGCTTAGGATGGATTGCGGAATACAGTCATTTGAATAAAGTCGCGCTTTAAACGTACTGACAGGATGGTGGCGGCCCGGATCGTGTTCCGGGCCGTACCGCATACTACCGAAGGAAGCCGAGCATACGGCTGCATTGCGCACCTTTCTGTGCGGCCGTGGCCAGGCTACCAGATTTCCGCAGACCCGCCGTGTTGCATAGGGGACCTTCTGCTCAGTTGGGGGCGAAAACCTGATCGTTCATCAGCGATTGGATCAATGAGCACGCGATGCGTGTCGCCTCGCGTCAGTTAATGATTTCGCCGCGTTGGTCTGGGCGCAGTGAGGTTAGCCGTTCTCTCCACACCTGTAGCGCCTCAGGCGTCAATCTGGTCCAATGCGTGATTTCGCCGATGACCTTGAGCGGTGCGCTGCTACGATACGACCGAGTGGGGTTGCCGGGAAACTTCTTGTCGGTCACATTCGGGTCGTTCTCGAATGTCCCGGTCGGCTCTACGATGTAGACACGCGGGACTGCGCCGCCTCCGGTGAGTTCGGCCGCGATTTCAGCGGCAAGCCCGGCACCATCCACAATGGCAGTGAAATAGATATGGTTCATCACCACTTCAGGACGATAGTTCGAGCGGTATCCTGCGATGAGGAAGTCGCCCAAGCTCAAATTCGCGATTGTGCCATGAAAGAAGGGTCCCTCGTCTGGCGCTTTGGTCATCGTAGTCATCCTTATTCATGAGCCCGCCATGTGGTCGCGAAGCGCCGTGAAGAATTCTGCTTCTTCCGCTTTGCGCTCTCATATGTGTCGTGGGGAGTACCGCGGCGTTTTCCCGAAGACAGACGTCAATCAAGATAGGTTCCGACGGCAAATACGCCAGAAGGAGACATGACTTCCCACGCGGACATCTTGATTGGCGGCGCTGCAGAACCCTGGAGAAAGCCGTGTTGCAGTAACATTTTTTTGCAGCGGCGTGTCGGACTCGGTCTCCGCCGAACGTCATCATCACCAGCGGCCAGAAAAAACTCGCCCCCCAATCGAGGAGAAACCAGATGGAACAAGCTAATAATACAGATGGCGGCCAAAACCGCACGTCGGCCGAGCGCAGAGGAGACCGAGAACTCGTTGTGACACGGTTAGTCAATGCGCCGCCAAGCACGGTGTTCAGGGCGTGGAGCCAGCCCGAGCTCTTCCAGAGCTGGTGGGTGCCTAAATCGGCACCCGATGTCTTGCTCGTATCTTGCGACATGGACGTCCGTACCGGCGGCAAATATCGGCTGGAATTCGGCGCCGGCGGCTCGGAAACGATGGCCTTCTACGGCAAGTATCTCGAGGTCGTGTCAAATGAAAGCATCGTCTGGACCAACGACGAGGCGGATGAGGGCGCCGTCACGACCGTGACTTTCGAAGATCGGGGCGGGAAGACGCTGCTGACCTTCCGTGAAATTTATCCGACGATGGAAGCGCTCGAGGATGCACTACAGGGCAGTGCGGCCGCATTGCCGGAACAGCTGGACCAGCTTGACGAATTGCTGTTCAGTACAAGCAAGTAGCGCGTGGGAAACCTCCTCCGGGACACCTTCGCCCGGCTCTGTTTCGTGCCCTATGCACTCTGAGTTGGCTTTGCCTCGGTGCTAAATGCTTCCCCTCTCTGGCTCAACAACTGAAAGTTCGACATCGGTGCCTTGTCACGATCACGGTGGCTTGCTGCGGCGTCCCGTCACTCGATCCGATGACAATCGTGCGAGCGCTAGCCCCGGATATGCTCCCCAGCGTCGGGTCGAGGCACCGGCATTGACCCTGAGTTCCGCGATCAAACGCTGATCGAGATCGTCCAACTGTCTTGTCTCCTGCCCATTCCTCGAATGCGGCAGACCAAGGATTGGAACCCGAAGATGGTCGCCGACCCGATCCAGGAGCGGCTGCTTGACATCACCGCCGCCAAGAAGAAGACTTTGAAAAAGCCGCCCGCCAGCAAGGGCAAGCCGGCGCCAACGCAACCCAACAACGTGGTCAACATCATGGATGCTCTCAGGAAGTCGGTCGCAGGTGAACAGCGGACGAGCAAATGAGCCGTCGCGCCAAGCCCCTGCTGCAGGACGATTCCGTCGCCAAGTCCACGCCGGCCCGACCGCGCGATCCGGCGCAACCCAATCTTCCGTTCGATCCGATGCCCGAGCGGATCGAGCCGTGCTTGGCGCTGCTGAAATCCGTGCCGCCGAAAGGGCCGGATTGGGCATTCGAAGTGAAGTGGGACGGGCACAGGCTGGCGATCCATATCGGGCCCAAGGGGGTCAAGATCATTACCCGCGGCGGGCATGACTGGACTGATCGTTTTCCTGTCATCGCGGATGCCCAGCAAGCTTGGTGTCGGCACGGCCATTCTCGACGGCGAGGCAGTCGTTCTCGATGAAGACGGTCGCTCGGATTTCGGAGCGCTGCAGCGCTCGCTTGGCGGGCCGCGGCGGCAAGCGCTCCTCGGCAGAGGCGGTCTTCCTCGCCTTCGATCTCCTCTATTTCGACGGCCATGACCTGACCGGAGCCGAGCTCTCAACCCGGCGGCATCTGCTGGAAGATTTTCTCGATGGCGCCACCGGCGCGATCCAGCTTTCCGAAGAAGTCCAGGGCGACGGCACCGTACTTCTGGCGCATGCGTGCTCGATGGGGCTCGAACGCATCATCGCCAAACATCGGGATCAGCCCTATCGCTCCGGCCGTACCGGCGACTGGCTGAAGATCAAATGCATCCAAAGCGAAAGTTTTATGACGTCGGCTATGAACAGTCGGCATCGGCCCGCAGCGGCATCGGCAGCCTGCTGCTTGCCGCGCGCAAGGGCCACGACTGGGTCTATGTCGGCTCGGTTGGCACGGGGTTCAACGCAAAAGATGCCGAATACCTGCGGACGACGCTCGACAAGCTCCAGACCAAGCGGCCGGCGGTGCCGCTCAAGGGTAAGAACTTGGTCTTCGCCGAGCCGACATTGATCGCAGAGATCGAGTTCCGCGGCTGGACCCATGACGGCAGCTTGCGACATGCGTCTTACAAGCGCCTGCGCGAGGTCCAGGACAATGCCGCGGTCTTCGACATCAGCGACAAGCCGACGGGCTCTGAATGAACAGCCTTCCGTCATGAACCGTCGCAGCAACTCCGGATGCGTTCATCGGATCCGCGAGAGATCCGGCCGCAAAAGTGCAACGGGAGTTGCGTGCTGCGAAAGTCGCGCACGAAATCAACTTGGAGGTGGATTGTCGTTCGCCGGTCCAATCGCGGCATAGCCAGCTTGCGACAGGTGCACATTCGGCCCGACCAGTAAGATCCATTCCTCCATGCTTGCGTGTATGAGCGCCGCCTCCACCTCGCCCACGCTCAGCCCCTTGTCGATGCCATAGTCCACGATGGCATCGACCGGGACACTGTCGGTGACCTTCATGGCGCGCATTGCCATGAAGTCGAGGACAAGGCGATTATGGCGGTCGGTGTTCACGGCATCTCCTGCCTCAATCCCAGATGCGGCAACATCGCACGATCCCGCCAGTCATGAAAGCCAATGGAAGAGGTCAGGCGCCACCGAAAATACGACGATCGGATGGCAACGCCGCGAGTCGAGCACCGCTCTTCCGACGAGACATCCCCCGATGCCCGCCGGGATCGACCAGCTATTTTCGGGCTCTGAAGCGGTCGAAGGCTGTCAGCCGCTGGATCGGCGGGTCAGCATCCGGCCAGCGGTAGATTTCGGTCCGCAGGAAGTGAAGCTCCTCATCCAAGATTTCTTCGGCGATCTCGATCCACCAGGATTTGGGTCGCCCATCACTGCCATCGGCCCAGCGATAGCCCCGTACCTTGAGATGATCTTTGAGATCGAAGGGAGAGTTTTCGGCAAAAATGCGGACACGCGAGCGTTGGCTCGCCTGGTAGAGCTCGGCAAACGCCGAACGCTCGGCGCCGCCATGCCCTTCCGCGAGCACCTCGAGCAGCGCGAAGCAATCATCGACGGCCCGATGTCCGTCGTGGAAATAGCCGCTCTGCCCGATCAGGTAGCCCAGCTTTGTTCCTTCATAGCCGCGACCGCCCCAGTCAATCTCGGAAACCGAGCACGCCCAGGCCTTGCGCGCGAAGAGGTCGTTGAGAGCCTCGCAAAAGGGCCGGTCGAAGCCGGCATTGTGGGCGATGACCAGGTCGGCCGGTTCGACGATTGCACGCACCGCCGCCATGTCGAGGACCTGACCGGCGACCATCTCATCGGTGATCCCGGTCAGCTGTGTGATCTCGGCCGGGATCGGGTTCATCGGCTGCTGCAGGCCACCGTAGATGCGAAAGACGTCACCGACATCGCCCTGGTCATTGAACGTGAAGGCCACGAGGCCGATTTCGATGATTTCGTGCTGGCGAGGATCGAGGCCGGTGGTCTCGGTGTCGAGGATCACGCCGGTCAGCGGGAAACCCGGTCGACGGACATCGACCACTTGACGCGGCTCCAACTTTTTGAGGATGCGGTATCTTCCGGTGGCTTCGAGCGCACGCAGCATCTCCTCCTCAGAAAGATGCATGGGCGATGGGCGCGGCTTCCGAGGCGCCTCAAGTCTTATCACGCGCGGCCGCTCGCCGTCGGAAAACATGTCAAGCTGTGATGCCATTCCGCCCTGCCCGTTTCAGGGATCTTACTGCAGGGAAATTTTCAAGAGAAGCCCGCGCCTTTCAGCCCGCTGGAACAGCCCACAAGAAATCCGCGCCGCTTTGCCGTTGGCAGGAGAATGGAACTTCTCTATCGAATAGAATATCGGGTGAATGTTGGTATCGTAGCCGAAGAGCGTAAGTCATCTCGGCGAGTTTTGATAAGATCGTCGCAATCAAATTTGGCGAGGAGTGGGTACCGGTCGATAGCGCCGACCTCGCCTTGAACTGCCTTCGTGAGTTCTGGCCCGACAAATCCGGTCCATCGTATCATCGTGCGGTCAGGAACTGTGACGCCCATCTCGCGGTGAGGCGACCGTGCTGGCGGCACGCGCGAGCTTTATGGTGGCCGCCATGGAAGCAGGTCTTCCCTTCGACGTCTATCCCGATCACCTCGCCTTCATGGACGCGCAGATCGCCTCGGTCGCGAAGGAGAACGCCGTAATCGAGCGATGATACAGGGGGTGACGCAGAGGTGGAGACTTGAATTCGAGGGTTATTTGAGCTGGAAGCGGTGCCGGGCTTCTTCGACACATTCTGCCAAAAGCTGATCAGGATCGGTCGTGCCGATGCGATACCGGCGCATCACCAGGTCGGCACAGTCCTGGCGCGTGTCTTCCGAGTCGAAAAACCAGGGCAGCGCGATGATTGCCTCGTAAACCTGCCGCACCTGTTCAAATTGCGATTGTGTGATCGGATTGTTAATCTCTTCAACGCTCATGAACCACCCACTCGATATTGGAAAGCCCGTTCGATACACGACGATAGTTTTACAACCCTGAATTTAACGTGAATGCGAGCGATTGATGGGTGAATGCCGGGTGTCCACGAGCAAAATGGCGCATATCGAGTGCAAAACGGACAGGGCGCTCGACCCTTGCGGGGAGCGCCCTGTCGGACCCGGAGGATCGCGCGGGAGAACAAGCTGCTCGACAGGCAATCATCAAAACGGGTGAGGAGCGGTACATAATAGTCGTCCGCGCGTTTTCAAGATTCATCAACTCGTTCGAGTTCGAAGAAGTAAATCCAGTCATTGCCCTTGATCGTCATCGCGCCCATGACCCTCACCTCGTCGATGCGCCGAAAATAGTCGACGATCGGCTGCTCGTCATAGACCATGGCGGCACTCTCGACCCCGCCGAACACCATCATCTTCAGGGACGCCACCGGCCCCCTTGCCCGCAGTCGGCGCTGCAGATAGGAAAACAGGTTTCTAGCCACCCGCGTCCGGCCGGCCTGATGGAAGCGCAAGGCCAAGCCGAGCGGGATCCATTTCGGATCGACGGCAACCAGCTGGAGTTCGCCCGACCGAAACAGCAGCGCATCGGCACGCATGTCCGGTGTGAACCGCTTGCCGAACCAGCCGAGATTTTCCAGCACGCCGTCGAAGGGATGGTCCGTCGGGATGCCATGTCCCTTCCATAGGCCGACGAGCTCGGGCGGTGCAATCGGCGGCAGGTTCTGAAATTCCTCAAGCGCTGTCTGCTGGTCTCTCACCGGAACAAGCGTCCTTCTGCTTGCGCTCTTTGGCCCGTCGCCTGGATTTGGCCTCGCGCCGCGCTATCCGCAACTCGTCGAGATCAGCCGTCCACCAGCCCCGATCGAGTTCGCTTTGTGTCGGCGGTCCCCGCGCCGGCCAAGTCGTCACGAGTTCTTCCAGCGAGCCCGATCGCCACGACGCCCAGACATATTCTTCATTCTTGGCGGCCGGAAAGTAGAATTCACTGATGGTTGCCGGATCTGCCAGTTCGCCGTCCGTGCCGGTAAAGAAGACGACACCGACATGTGTGCCGATCGCGCGCTGGAACGGCGGAGCGTCATCGGCTGGAACCGGATAGCGCTTCCGCCGACGCTCTCTCATCCGTTCCTTTGATACCTGCTCTTCCACCGTGCCCTTGATGGCTTCGCGCCGCGCGCGCCTGACTTCCGGCTCGCTCCGTTCGGCGGCCGCCTCGATGGCTGGCCAGCGCTGCCGGAGTTCCTCGATTGAGCGATAGGGCACGGTCCAGACACGGCGATCGCCATCCCAGCGCGCATGTGGGACTTCCCGGATCTCGTTGACGACGCTGCGTGAATAGGGTGTCCGAATCTTGAATGTTCCCGGCGCCGCCTCAAGATACCGGCTTTCGATCGGATCGAAGTCGAAGGCATCCCTACCCTTCTCGTCGGCAAACCTGTCAGCCTCCGCCTCCATCTTCGCCAGCCAGCGACCGATCCGCTTCTGAGCCGTGCGGCCTCGCACGAACCACGCATTGAGGCTGTCGCTCCAACGCGCTCGCGGAAACGCGTTCCGCAAACGCTCAACCGTCATTCGGTCGTGCGGTAGGTCGGTCGTTGCCCCGACACGTCCGGATCTGGATTTGTCGTTCGGTTCGTCGTTCATTGCCACTGCCTGCGTCGCGCCATTGACAGCTCACGCGGCCCGTTTCACCTTGCCGAGGCGTTTGATTGCCTGCTCCAGCGGTCGCTCGCCCTCACAATAATCCTGCCAGGCGGAGGTTTTCGCAAGCAGTGCCGCCACGGTTCGCAGCGTAAACCGCTTCGGGTCGAGATCCGATTTGACCTGCGCCCAGGTGAGCGGCATCGATACTGTGGCGCCGGGGCGGGCCCGTGGTGACAGCGGCGCGACCGCGGTGGCCATGCGATCGTTGCGGAGATAGTCAAGGAAGATCCTCCCAACTCGCAGGCTTTTGCTCATCTTGATAAGATAGAAATCGGGGTTGTCGCGCGCCATCTGCTCGCAGACGTCGTGCGCGAAGCCCTTGGCCTCTGCCCAGACGAGCGGCTTGCGCTTGTTGACCGCGAGCGGCGTGACGACGTGCAGCCCCTTGCCACCCGTGGTCTTGCAAAAGCTGACGAGGCCGACCTCGTCGAGCCGGTCGCGCATCTCTCGGGCGGCCGCTACCACGGTCGAGAACGGCACGTCGGGGCCCGGATCAAGGTCGAATACCAGACGGCCAGGCACTTCCGGCTGGCCAGGCTCGCAGTTCCACGGATGCAGCTCGACACCGCCGATCTGGGCGATGGCCGCCAGCCCCTCGATCCGGTCGATCTGCAGGTAGGGCTTCTTGTCGCCGAAGACCTTCACCAGCTCGATGAGGCTGGAGGTGCCGGGCATCGCATGGCGCTGGAAAAATTGCTCGCCCCCGATACCATCGGGAACACGAATGATCGAACAGGGCCTGCCCTTGATATGATCGATCAACCAGGCGCCGACGGCTTCATGGTAGCGCGCCAGATCTTCCTTAGTCACTGGCTCGCCATCGCCAGCATCCGGCCAGAGCGGCTTCTCGGGGCTGGAGATAAGCACGCCCATGACATCGGCTTTCGCGCCTTTGCGTCGGAACGATCTGGTGTTGGCGGCGGGGACAGGTTCGGCCGTGTCGGTCTTGGCGGGGGAAGCCGGCCTCTCAGCCTCGACCTCTTTCGCCGGCTTATCTTCGCGCAAGCCTTTGAAGGCAGCCTGGCGGACGAGGCCGTCTGCAGTCCAGCCTTCGAATTCGATCTCGGCAACTAGTTCCGGCTTCAACCAGAAAACTTCGGCCTGTTTTTTCGGCGCCCCAATACCGGTGAATGGCGACTTGGTCGCTTCAACCGCCTTAAGCTTCGGCAACAATCGCACGACTTCTCGGCACCATAGCCCGTCCCGACTCGTCCGACATAGACGAAGTGATCGCCGCGGTTGACGCCGACCAGGAGAGATCGGAACTTGCCGTTGGTCTTGGCATAACCGCCAATCACCACCTCGTGGCCAGCCCGGCATTTCGATTTCGCCCAGGTGTCGGTGCGACCCGATTGATAGGGCGCATCCATTTGTTTGGAGACGACACCTTCGAGATTGAGCTTGCAGGCGGAGCGGAGTACGGCGTCGCCTCCGGACTCGAAATGTTCGACATAGCGAATGCGGGGGTTGTCGCCGCCATCGGTGAGAAAATTTTGCAGCCGCTCCTTCCGCTCCACCAGGCGCATCGGCCGACGGCGGCGTCCCGCAACGCCTCGCTTTGGGCGTCGCGCCCAGCACCGTCAAGACACATCTGTCCTCGATATTCGGCAAGACAGGCGCCTCGAAACGAAGCCACCTTGGTTAAGGCGGTCACGTCCCTCCAGCGATGAACCCCGAAAATCTTGCAGGTCTGGCATTCGGAATGCACGCCGAACGTCGCAGAATGGCGAAGCGCTTGGCTGGATGATATTCAAGCCACGACCGTCGGCATGGCGCACCCACACCGATAAGCGAATGCGCGGCGGGCAGCCGCGCGGGGACCTCCACGCCACTTGCCAGCGATCCGCTCGGCATCATTGAGGCGCCGGTCGACCCGTTGCAGTCACCGGCTTCGGCGAGCGCGATGGCACACCCAGTGTGGAAGCCCATCGAGTAGGGCGGCAAGAGCCAGGCGTCAGTAACTTCACGATCGCCGCCGCAATTGGCAAAACGGCCGAGAAGCTCAATCGATGTCTACATTTTTTCTCTAGTTAATACAAAGGCTTCGAGCGAAAGCACGAGGCGGCCGCGGAGAAATATTTTTCGAGGAACGCGCGAGGAACATAGTTTTTCTAGTGTCCCCTCGCAATCACTTGCTACGCGAAAAAAGAAACCAAGACACCGCAATTTCCATCCTGATCCCGCAACCCTATCCGACACACGTCCAACCACGGAGGAACTGAAAATGTCACTGAGAATCAACGATATCGCCCCTGATTTCACCGCCGAAACCACGATGGGGCCAATCTCCTTCCATGCCTGGCTCGGCAGCGATTGGGGCGTTCTCTTCTCCCATCCCAAGGATTTCACGCCGGTCTGCACCACCGAGCTTGGCTACATGGCGCGGATGAAACCGGAATTCGACAAGCGCGGCGTCAAGATCATCGGCCTTTCGGTCGATCCGGTCGACCGGCATTCCGGCTGGGCGAACGACATTGCCGAAACCCAGGGCACGGCGCCGAATTTCCCGATGATCGGCGATCCGACGCTGGCCGTGTCCAAGCTCTACGACATGCTGCCTGCCGCGGCCGGCGAGACTTCCGATGGCCGCACGGCTGCGGACAACCAGACCGTCCGCAACGTCTACGTCATCGGCCCGGACAAGAAGATCAAGCTCGTCATCTCCTATCCGATGACCACGGGCCGCAATTTCGATGAGATCCTGCGGGTGATCGACTCGATGCAGCTGACCGCCAAGCACCGCCTGGCGACGCCGGTCAACTGGAAACCGGGCGACGACGTCATCATTGCCGGCTCGGTCTCCAATGACGAGGCCAAGCAGCTCTATCCGCAGGGTTGGAAAGAGCCAAAGCCCTATATCCGCATCGTACCGCAGCCGGTGCTGACCTGACCGGTCCGCTGGCGAGGGCGGGTCTGCCCGCCCTCGCCGCCCCCCAAACATCCTCGCCCCAAACCCTATTCAGGAGAGAACAATGACCACTATGAGCAAGCCGCGTATCGTCGTGCTCGGCGCCGGATTTGGCGGCCTGGAGCTGACGACGCTTCTGTCGGAATCGCTGGGAGACAGTATCGACGTGACGCTGATCGACAAGAGCGATCACTTCGTCTTCGGTTTCTCCAAGCTGGACGTAATGTTCGGCCATAGGGAACCGGAAGCGGTGCGCATGCCCTATTCCAATTATGCCAAGCCGGGCGTGAAGCTGTTGAAACGCACCGTCACCCAGATCGATCCGGTAGCTCGCCGCGTGACCACCGATGATGGCGTCTTCGATGCCGATATCCTGGTCGTGGCGCTCGGTGCGGAATATGATTTCGACGCCACGCCCGGCCTCGCTGGCACCACCGAATTCTACACGGTGCCGGGCGCGGAAAACCTCAGGCACGTGCTGCCGGAATTCAAGAAAGGCCGGGCACTGGTTGGCGTCTGCGGCGCGCCTTACAAATGCCCGCCGGCGCCGAGCGAATGCGTGCTGATGCTGCACGACTATCTCGTCAGCCGCGGCATTCGCAACGACTGTGAAATCGACCTGGTCCTGCCGCTGCCGAGCCCGGTGCCGCCGTCGCCGGAGACGTCGCGCGCGCTGATCGCGGCCTTTGCCGAACGCAATATCCGTTTCACGCCCGGTCGCCGTGTCGCATCGGTCGACAATGCCAAGAATGTCGCCGTCCTCGATGACGGCACCGAAATGCCTTTCGACCTGTTCCTCGGCGTGCCGAAGCACCGCGTGCCGCCGGTCGTGCTCGCAAGCGGCATGGCAGTGGACGGCTGGATTCCGGTCAACCCGAGGACGCTCGAAACCAAATATGAAAACGTCTATGCGGTGGGCGATGGCGCCAATACCGGCACGCCCAAAGCAGGCGTATTTGCCGAAGGTGCGGCACGTGCCGTGGCGACCGCGCTGATCGCCAAACTCGCGAACCGCGGACAGGCGATCGAATACAACGGCTTCGGCACCTGCTATATCGAATTCGGCGCCGGTCGCATAGGCAAGGTCGAGGTCGATTTCTTCTCCGGCCCCAGCCCGACCGGCACCTATTACGAGCCATCGGTCGAGCTCAGGAAGGACAAGGAATTCTTCGGCTCCAGCCGCCGCGCCCGCTGGTTTGGTCTCTGAGTGGCAACTTTCGCTCAGCCGGAATTGCAGACTGGACCGATCCACTGTACATGGCTCAACCATAGCCGCCATGCCCGGCATCTCTGCAAGGTGGCGGCCAACTTCATCAGCTCGACATCATGAACGTGGCTGGCGCCATGTGCGCCCGCCGCTCACATCCATCAATCTCCCTCCGATTAGGATCTTATTTCATGACCACCATTTCCGTGGATTCGACCGCTACTGGAACATTTACCGGCACCGACGGGGTTGACGAAGTCGACGCAAGTGATGGTCTGGGCACCGCTACATATGTCGGGTTCGAAAAGCTGAGCTTCGGCTGGACCGGCGATTTCACTGCCAGCATTTCGCAACTAAATTCGTTCAGCACAATCGAATTGCACGATCCATCCTTCAGCAACAAGATCGCGCTGACGGGCGACGGCGGCGCGCTTGATTTTTCGACGCACCTGTCCTCGGCAGTTGTGCTCGACGTCGACGGCTCCAACCTGACGTCAGCGTCCACGATCACCGGAACCAACCAAAACGATCGCTTCAGCGGCTTCCACAACGGCGACGCAATCTCTGGCGGCACCGGCGATGACACATTCGAGATAAAGAATGGCGACGTCGGCAGCGGCACGTTCGATGGCGGTGACGGCACGGACACGGTGACTGGCGACAGCGTTGTTCTCGGCACGCTCGTGACCACCGGTGTGGAAGCAGTCAGCGCCAATTCTCTGAGTGCGACGATCGCCCAGATCAAGTCCTTCGATACTGTGAGCGTCGCCCATACACTCTACCTTGCCGGTGCGGGCGGCACCTTGAACCTCTCGACGCTTGCCAGCAATCCCGCGGTCGATGCGTCCGCTGCGACGTCAAAGGTGACTTTGACCGCGGGCACGTCGGGAAGCTCCCTGACCGGATCGAACTTTGGCGACGTTCTGAACGGCAGCAGCGCCAAAGATAGCCTGAGGGGCGGAAAAGGCAGTGACCACCTAAATGCCGGCGACGGCAACGACTTTCTTCTGGGTGGCGCCGGCAACGATGTCCTCAACGGTGGCAAGGGCGACGACCGCTTGAACGGCGGTGCCGGCAACGATACCCTGAGCGGCGAAGACGGCAATGACACAATCGTATTGTTCTCCAAAATAGTTGGCGTGCCTGCCGGCATCGTCACCGTCAACGGGGGCGCAGGAGACGACCTGGTCAGCGGACATTATCTCGGCAACACCACCTTCAAGAATGTCGAGACCTTGTTTGCAGCGGGCAGTGCCGTAACTGCCAGCATCGAGCAATTGAGGTCGTTTTCGATGTTTGTCGCCGTAGCGTCCTTCAATCTGACCGGCGCAGGCGGAATGCTCGACCTGACGAAGATCAACTCTGCCCCGCTTGGCGATGTCGATGCTTCGAAGGCGACATCGAAGGTCCTCCTCACTGGCACCGGGGCGTTCGACGTGTTTACCGGTACGGAATACGACGATACCCTCGACGGAGGCGACGGAAACGATATCCTTACCGGAGGGGCAGGTGCCGACCGGCTCGACGGCAGCCACGGCAGTGACACGGCATCCTATGCGGGGGCCTCCAAAGGCGTGGTGGTCGCGCTTGCGGCGCCTGGCGAGAACACCAACGACGCCAAAGGCGATGTCCTTGTCTCGATTGAAAAGCTCATCGGATCGAGCCACGCCGACAGTCTATCCGGAACGGCGCGAGCCGATGATTTCTCGGGTGGTGACGGCAATGACAGACTGTCGGGCGGGGCCGGAAACGACCTGCTGAACGGTGGCGCGGGTGCCGACAAGCTGATCGGCGGCGCGGGCATCGATACCGCATCCTATGCCGGCGCGGCCGCGGGTGTTCACGTCAATCTCGCATCCCCCGGCGCCAACACCAACGATGCTGCCGGCGACACCTATTTGTCGATCGAGAACGTGACCGGATCGAGTTCGGATGACGACATCACCGGAGATGCGGCCGCTAACAGGCTGGATGGCGGCGCCGGACACGATCTCCTCATTGGCGGTGCCGGGGGCGACAAGCTCATCGGTGGCGACGGCATTGATGTTGCTTCCTATGCCGGCGCAAGCAAGGGTGTGAGAGTCAATCTGAGCGCACCCGGGTCCAACACCAACGATGCCAAAGGTGACAGTTATTCCTCGATCGAAGACATTCGCGGGTCGGCCCACAACGATGTTCTTATCGGAAGCGCTGCAGGTGACCTGCTTGAGGGCAAAGTCGGAAACGATATCATTAAGGGAGGAGATGGCGACGATCAAATCTATGGCAATAGTGGCGCTGACATCCTTTACGGCGGTCGCGGAGAGGATATTTTTTGGTTTGGCGCCGTTTCCGATATGACGACATCGGAAGCCAAGACCGATACGATCAAGGATTTCTTGCAATCGGAGGGGGATACGATCAGCTTTTTCCAACTCGACGCCGACAGCAATACTCACGGCCACCAATCTTTCAACTTCATCGGCACATCCGCCTTCAGCAAGACGGCCGGCGAACTTCGCTTCCAAACCACGACATCGGACACTTATGTTTACGGCGACAACGATGGCGATGGCCAAGCGGACTTCGTCTTGCATCTGGGCACCGCCGTAGATCTGACGGCGGCGGATTTCATCTTGAACATCTAGGTCCTGTCGCACATCTGGCAGCCGCAGATTTTGTGTAATTCCGCCCCCCGAAGTTCGAGCCTGCGGGCTGGCACGTGGCAGATGTTCGCTGCTATCGCGCCAGCCAGTCGCCTTCGACATTTAGGATGGCTCCGGTCATGCAAACAGAGGCCGGGGCAAAGCACACGGCGGCGCCGGCAATATCTTCAGCGTCGCCCCAGGGCCCGGACGGAATGCGTTCGAGGATCTGGGGCGACTCGTCCCGGATCCGCCGCAGAGATACCGGGCGGCACCACTCCCGCTACGCAATCCCACGGCCCTCGCGCTGCCGCCAAGAACCCGTTAACGCGAAGGCCCCCATGATGCCTTGAGAATAGCGCGATCGACCATTCGACCGCTCGCATACACAACCTCAGTCGTCGAGGGTAGGTCGATTCCTAACGTGTGTGTACTATTATTGTCGATTCCAGACTTCGAACGCCTCAACGATCCAATCTCGGAAATACCGTATTTTCCCCATCCTGCGGCGAGACTCCGGATAGACCAGCCAATATGAGTGGCCATCGTTGCCGACAATGTCGAAGGGCTGATAGAGCCGTCCAAGCGCCATGTCGTCCTTATAAAATGCGGGCGTCAACATGGCGACGCCCTGCCCCGCCATGGCTGCTTGAGCGCCAAAAAACTGCACTCCAAGTTCGGTCGCCGGTCGCTTCGACAAATCCGTGTCCGGCAGGCCTACCGCTTTGAACCACAACCGCCACCATGGGTCCCCGGGATCGAGGATAGGAAGCGTCAAAAGATCGGTGGGAACCCGCAGCCCCCCTGAGGCGCTCGCAAGCGAAGGGCTCAACATTGGCGAGAAATCGACCGGCATCAGCCGGTGGCACTCCAGACCAGGCCAGTCTCCACGCCCGCCCCGGATGGCCACATCGACCGGATCACGGCTGAAGTCAACCAAGGTTTCCCGGCTGGTCAGGCGCACGGCGAGGTCTGGATGTCTGAGCTGAAACGAACCGAGATGCCGGGCGAGCCACTGGGAGGCAAAGGTGGGCGTTGAATCAATTACCAATGCCGTGTCGGGCGAATTTTCGATCTCTAGCACCGCGTCCCTGAGAATGTTGAAGGCTTGGGTCGTTTTGCCGGCGAGGGTCTCGCCCACGTCCGTCAGCCGTACGGAGCGGGGCTGCCGTGTGAAAAGTTGCGTACCGATCAGCTGCTCGAGAACCTTGATCTGATAACTTACGGCCGTCTGTGTAATGCCCAGCTCTTCGCCTGCCTTGGTGAAACTGGTCAGGCGAGCTGTGGCTTCAAATACCCGCAACGCGTTGACCGGGACACGATTTAGAACCGACATGGATCAATCCAGTTTATGCATCGCAGAGATTTTGAATTGGTATCGCCGCACCAAGCTACGCAAGATATAGCAGTCGCAATCTGAGCCAAGGTGCAACATGAGCAACGTAGAAATCAACCCAGTTTCTTGCGTATCGGCAACATCGACGAGGCTTTCAAGATTTTTGAGGATGACTGTTCCGAAAGGTCGCCGGGGTACCACCCTCGAAGTAGGCAGTATGCCGGACTACCTCAGACGGGACATCGGTTACCCCCAACCGACATCACCATCGATCGTGAGATCAGTATGGCCAATGCGAGCATCAGAGCCGGGGTGATCTTTCCCAGGCCATGCTGAACAGCGCCAGACCAATGCCCATGATGATGCCGCTGCGGAACTGGCGGGGCGGTGGTCGCCGGACTAATTATGCGGCCGACATCGAACGCGCCGGGGAAGCGCGATACGCGCGCGTCGTCAGTTATCTCGGTAACACGGCGTTCGCTGGGCTGGTCGCTGTATGAGTGAATCGAATGGCGCTGAGTTTCGAACGGCGCGGCGCCGGCGGCTTCGCAGGAAAATTCTTGCTTCCGCGCACGCGCCAGAATCGAGACATAAGTCTCATGCCGCTCAGGCTCTCTGCGGTTGGCAAGGCCGCCATCGCGCGCCTTACCTCGTCGACCTTCAGGTCCTGTCCTTTCACATTGGACGCTACTTAGGCATTGGTTGCTTGAGGTTTGGCGTAACGGCTCACGACCATGCCCCTAGGGTATGCTTTGGCATTCAGCAGCCTCAATTTGCGAGAGCCAGAGGCCATGAAAATGAGCGCGCCAGTGCCCACGGCGGCAGGGTTGATGTAGAACTGGAATTCGTCGACGACGACCTCCCGGATCAAAGCCGGCGCGAACCCCGCGCCGCCGCGTCGTCGAGCGGCACGGTTTGATAGACACCCGCTTGCCCAGAGCCTTTTCCAAAATGTAGGTCATTTATGATTTTCCACGGATTGATCCACTTTGCCGTTTCTCATGCACTCGGCAGTTCACGTAAATTGATGATGTGTTTCAGCTGATTGAGGATAACGGGGCGGATCAGCGCCCAGCGGAAATAGGGGGTCAACTCGAAGCGACTATCATCACAACTCGTTTTACTGTTTCGGCCCTTTAGTTGCGGAGATAGCCAAGTTGATTTTGACTTCCTTGTTTGTGACGCGATGAAGGTACCTGCGGTAGCGGTGCCGTTTGCGAGCGCGCCCCCTCATCGCGCCTAATCCATGATGGAGGTAATTACTCGTGGCAGGTCACCCGGAGCAAGCACGAAGTCGGGATGGAGACCGCCGAAGTGGACCGATCTGACCTTGTCCTGACTGGCCGTCCAGACCGCCGCATAGGCGCTGCGCATTTCGCCGGCGCGGTGGCCGGAAGGCAGTGCCGCCCGCGCTCGGCGGGGAAGGCTCTCTATCGTCTTGCGACACAGACCGGCGTTAATGAAACAGAATCATTTTGATGACATTTTTAGCTACCGCATAAACCTGGACGCCTTAGCTACAACGGCGCTCAAGCCAGAGGGAAACCCATGGGTTTTACGATTGCTCGCAGTCTCGTTGCGTTCGGCATTGCCGTATCCGCTGGCATCTTCGCCTCGATCGGGCTGCAGCAGACCGCGCTCGAACGGTTAAAGGTCAACGGCCCCGTCTATGAACAAGTGGTTTATGGCAAGGACCTGATCGCAGACATCCTGCCGCCGCCGCTCTTCGTGGTCGAATCCTACATGCTCTCGTTCGAGGCGGCGAAATTCCCCGAGCTGGCACAGACCAATCTCGTCAAGATCGCCAATCTCAAGAGCCAATACGACGACCGCCGCGCCTACTGGAAAACCACCCGCCTGCCGCAGGCGTTGAAGGACGAGCTGGAGAACGACGTCGTCGCCAAGGGCGACGTGTTCTGGAAGGTGATGGATGAGAAGATCATCCCCGCTCTAAAGTCCAAGGACGAGAAGCAAGCGCACAGCGCGATCGAAGAATTGCGCACTGCCTTCCACACGCACCAGGACGCCGTGCTGAAGCTGGTTGACAATTCCAACACCTTCCTTGCCGGCGAAGAGACATACGCCGCTTCCGAAGTGTTCAACTGGACCGTTTATGCGGTAATCGCGGGCTTAGGCTCATTCGCGCTGCTGCTCGGAGGACTCTACCTGCTGCGGAGGCGGGCCATCGTGCCGCTTTCCGGCATGAAGGCCTACATGGGCAAACTCGCTGCCGGTGATTACTCCGCCGACGTGCCCTATGCCGACCGCGCTGACGAGATCGGCGCCATGTCGAAGGCAGTCGCCGTGTTTCGCGACACCGCACGTGAACGGCAGGAGGCGCGCATCCGTGACGAAGCCGCCAAGAATGCTGAAATCGAGCGCGAGCGGCGGCTGGCAAGCGAGAAAGTGGCTGAGGACTGCATGCGCGAAGACCTTATCCGCGAACTGAGCGAAGGCCTTGCCCAGTTGTCGCGCGGCAATCTCGGCTACAGGATCGAACGAACATTTGGGTCGGCATATGAGGCACTGCGCCAGGAATTCAATGCGAGCCTGGATGCACTAGCTACCTCGATGCGTGAGATCACCTCGACCACCGGCCGGGTGCGGCACTCGGCCGCCGGCATCACCTCGGCGACCGAAGATCTGGCGCGGCGCACCGAGCAGCAGGCCGCGACGATTGTCGAAACTGCGGCGGCGCTCGAACAGATGGACGTGACGGCGAAGAACGCATCCGACCGCGCGCGCCGCGCAAACGAAATGATGGCGGGAACCCGCACCAGCGCCGAACATTCGGCCGTCGTCGTGCGCGACGCAATTGCGGCGATGGAAAAGATCGAAGGGTCTTCGGCCGAGATCGGCCAGATTATCAATGTCATCGACAACATTGCCTTCCAGACAAACCTGTTGGCCCTCAACGCCGGCGTGGAGGCCGCTCGCGCCGGCGAAGCGGGCAAGGGTTTTGCTGTCGTCGCCCAGGAGGTGCGCGAACTCGCCTCGCGCTCGGCAAAGGCCGCCAACGAGATCAAGGCTTTGATCTCAGCTTCCACTGCCCAGGTGACGAACGGCGTGACGCTGGTCAACCGTACCGGCGCGGCCCTGACCGAAATCGAGCAGCAGGTCCGCGGCGTCACCGGCCTGATCGGCGACATCGTCTCCACCGCCAACGAACAGGTCGTTGCCATCGGCGAGATCAACGCTTCCGTCACCGCGCTCGATCAGGCGACGCAGAAAAATGCGGCAATGGCTGTCGAGACCACATCAGCCTGCCGCGCATTGGGCGATGAAGCCCATACGCTGGACGATATCGTCAAGCGTTTTGAAGTCAAATCTGATGGTAAGCATAAATCGCGAAGGGCGGCCTAGCGTCAGCATAGGTTTGCGCTCGCACCGCCGGCTGTTAATATTCAGCACGAAGCGGCCGGCGCCTCCGCCGCTGTCGGTAGCAGGTGGTTTTGGGGTGATGTCAGGTTAACTGCAGATGAAACAATTTGCGGCTACCTCGTTGTCATGAGCCACTGTCCTGTCAGCTACAAGCGCGATCGTTTTCCTCCGTCCGTGATCGCCCACGCAGTCTGGCTGTATTCCGATTTCCGCTGAGCCTGTGCGTGGCCGAAGAGATGCTGCTGGAGCGCGGCCTCGTCGTCTCCTATGAGACGATCCGTTGCTGGGAAAAGAAGCTCGAATCAGATTATGCGGCAGCTTGCGGCGGAAAGCGCCGAGTCCGAGCAACGTATGGCATCTGGCGCTGCACGGCGCCAGATCATGCAATGGTCGCGCATCGATCGCAAAAGGGGCTGAACAACGCGCCGAATACTCCCATCTCCCTCTGTGGAAACCGGAGCGCCTCATGCAACGGTTCCGCTCACCGGGTGCGTTGCAACGTTTCGTCAGCGTCTTCTCTGCGGTCCGAAATCTCTTCGTCCCTGCGCCTTCCAAATGCACAGCCATCGACGTCTACCTGCATCGCCTCAGGGCGATCGCACATTGGAGGGGCGTGGCCGGAATAGCCGCATGATCGCTCTGAGTGTGCCGGATGCGCGCTTGTTCCGATTAACCTGACATCACCCTCCAAAAGGAACCTAATCCCCAACGGTTTGGGACAGAAGAAATCCCTGGTCGCAAGCACTTAAGCTCGTTGAATTTTACGTGGAACTAATTTCGTCATATTCGGGTTGTCTGTCTGGGGGTAGGACGATGCGGGAATTTTTGCGTAAGGCGTTCAGAAGGCGGATATTGCGATGCTGCATTGGGCAAAAGGAAAATACATAAAGCCGTTCCAAATGGTTCACAAAGAGCAATACCGGTTTCCGGTAACCGTGCTTCGATCGAACCAGTCAGGGAGCGCGCACTCCGAACCTGCAGGCGCGTGAGGATATCAAGATCACCGATGTCGGCCCCATCGTCCGGACGATCGAGGGCGTCCGCGGCGAGGCCGAGCTCGTGCAGCGGCGTTGGAGTTGGCCCGGACCGAACAAGCGGCCGGTATATAATTTCCGGTCAGAGGGCCGGGAATTCACCTCCAATCGCTGCCTGATCATTGCCGATGGCTTCTACGAGTTCACGGATTCAGTGGACTCGAAAAAGAAGCGCAAGGACAAGTGGCTGTTCACCAAGAAAGACGAACCGATGTTCTGCATCGCCGGCATCTGGCGCGAAACGCCGGAGGTTGGCCAAGCCTTCGCTATGCTGACAATGGAACCTGGTCCGGATATCGCACCCTATCACGACAGGCAGATTGCGATCCTTGATCGTAGTGTCTGGGCCGACTGGCTCGACCCGAGCGTTTCGGCAAAATCGCTGATCAAACCGCTCCCCGCGGGGACGCTGTCTGTGGAGCAGGTTGGCTGAGCTATTCCGCTGCAAATGCCGCTTGGAAATCGGCGCCTGGTCCAGCATCACAAGCCGCGCGAATGCTGGCGGCTCTGCGAACAGTGGCTTCGTCGATCACCAGGCCTTCAGGCCAAGGAGCTTCTCACCCGGAGGCGAAAGCACCGCCGTCTTGGCATGTTTCTTTTCCCAATCGCGTGGATCAGCGGGGAATGCATCCCGTTGCGGGTGGTCGCGCTCGGCCAGGACGGTGCACTGTTCTGGAGTCGGATACGCTATGCGGAACCGCATCGGATTTCCGATGTTTTGCGCACCGAGGAGATTTCGACATGCATTTGGTACAGTTGTTCATTCCGGTTGCGCCGCAGGCAGCTATTGATTTCCAAAACACCGTTGCAATAGTCCAGCGCGAGATGACCGAGCGCTTCGGTGGCGCAACGGCGTATCTCAACTCGCCCGCCAAGGGACTTTGGTCCAACGGCGGGAATGCGGAAGAGGATCAGATTGTCGTCATCGAGGTTATGACCGACGATCTCGATCGGACATGGTGGCACCAATACCGACGCAAACTCGAACAAGAGCTCGATCAGGACGAATTGCTCGTGCGGACGCTCCTGGTGGAGAGGCTTTGATAAGCCTGGATGCTCCGACGCATTCGAACGGTGCGGCGGCCGGCGCGGACGGCGCGGAACAGAGCGCCACATGCCGCGACGGCGCAGCCGTGTTCCTATTGATGCCAAGCGAAGAACGAGTTCAGAGGCGGCTCTTCGTCCAGTTTCACGACCGCGACGGTTCTGCCAGTCTCGTCTTCGATTTCAACATGCAACTCCTTCACCAGATCGACCGCTTTCGTCATCTCCGACCGCACCTCCGCAGCAAGCATCTCTGCTTCCCGGCGCGCTTCGTCTAAACCCTTGAGATCCTTGCCAACATCGTCCGTGAACAGGCGAATACCGTCTTTGATATGAAAATAGACCGCGTCATCGCTTCCTCCAACTGGGTCAAGCGCTGAACGCACAGCCAAACCAGTTGTTTCACCCCTTCCCGTCAGGTCGCAAACGCCTTGTCAGCGTCGCTTCCGGTACTGTCTAATAAGCATCGCCAACGTCGTGCTCAGCCGACTGGCTTTGCCCATGCATGTCAGAACCGGACAGTGCTGCCAGCCGCACGGTTTTGGAACGGGCCCGCAGCCTTTCTCATTGTTGCTGGATGTTGGTTTCGAAAGAAGGCATGACCAATGCAAATCCAGGGAATTTATGCCGCGCTCGCCACAACAAGCATGAAGAGTGCCGAGGCGTTTTATACGCGGCTTTTCGAGCGGGAGCCGGACGACCGTCCCATGGATGGCTTGATTCAATGGCGCAACATTGCAGGCGCGAACATTCAAATCTTCCGTGACGAGAAGAATGCGGGATCTGGAAGGCTGACCATCGTCGTGCCAGAGATGGACAAGGCCCGGCGATCGCTGGAAGAAATCGGCGTGAACCTCACAGGTGAACTGGCGGGGGATTACGGAAGGATTGCTCAGTTTTTCGATCCCGATGGGAACCGGATCACTCTTGCTGAGCCGCCCTCAAAACCTTTCAACACGTAGGTTACACTTGAAGACTGCAGGGGATGGCAGAAACGAAGCAAACTGGTCACGCGATCCGTATCACGCGAACTTATGTCGGTGGCGGGAAAGCGGCGGACCACTAGGTCCCAGTTCACGAGATCGTCCCCGGCAACCCCTTTCCTTTGTAGAGCGCACAGCCGCGATCGCCTTAAGGAGAGCAACGTGCCGAACCACAGCCATGCACAAATGATTGATGTATCGGAAGGGTCGATATTCACTACCATTGCCGGGAGCGGCCCGCCCGTTCTATTGTTGCATGGCTTTCCTGAAACTCATCTGATGTGGCGCGGCGTCGCTCCTCTGCTTGCCTCCGAGTTTACCGTCATCTGTGCCGACTTACGCGGGTATGGCGCCAGTGCCTGTCCCTCGTCTGCCCCCGATCACCTCCCCTATTCCAAACGAGCGATGGCGGCTGAGATGGTCGAGGTGATGGCGAAGCTCGGCTTTCGCCAATTCATGGTCGCCGGCCATGATCGCGGCGGCCGCGTCGCCTACCGTATGGCGCTCGATCATCCAGCTGTCGTTACGAAGCTCGCCGTTCTCGATATCGTCCCCACCGCCGCGGTCTGGGAACGAGCTGACGACCGATTTGCCCTGGCGTTCTGGCCATGGATCCTTCTTGCGCAGGCCGAACCTCTCCCGGAAAGGCTGATCACCGCTGCGCCGGAGGCCGTCATCGACAACGCTCTCACAGGCTGGGGTTCTTCCGCCAACGCATTCCCGCCCGAGATCAGAGAGGCCTATATTGAGCGGCTCAGAGATGCAGACCGGGTTCACTCGATCTGCGAGGAATACCGTGCAGCAGCAAGCGTCGATCGTCAGCATGACTCGCAAGATCGCATCTCCGGGCGCCGCATTCGTTGCCCAGCATTGGCTCTCTGGAGCGGAGCCGGCGCCCTGGCAACCTGGTATGCTGACGAGGGTGGACCTTTGGCGTTATGGCGGCAAGTGGCAGACAACGTTGCCGGTCATCCGATGCCGGGTGGCCATTTTTTTCCGGAGGAATATCCCACGGAAACGGCCGAAGCGTTGGGGGCGTTTTTCGGCGGCGCCGCGTCGCTTGCCGGCTGATCCTCGCGACCGGAAAGCGCTGATCTATATCCCTCACCCGCTTTGGCAAAAGACAACCATCACCACGTTTAGAAAACGTTTCTGAACTCTGACAGGTCCAGGGCGTTACGCTCGGGACATTAGTAAGCGGGAGATGCATATGACTAAACCCAAGCTCACGGGTGTGAACCATGTCGCGCTGGTGGTCGATGACGTCGACGCCGCGCTCGAATTCTATGGCCAGGTCTTCGATTTCCAGCCCCGTGGGACCCAGCGTAACGATGGCGGTGGCCTGATGATGGCTTTCGTCGACACGGGGACCAATTCCAGGCATTGAGCCGCGGCAGAATGCAGGAGCGACACAAATCGTCGAGTATCGCGATGTCAAGTTCACGAAATCGGCCGCAGTGCTGAGAGCTCTGGGCGTCGCCGCCGACAAACCGAGACTGGCAATGAAGAAATGCGCAGGAAAGGAATGTTGTTATGCCGAAATATCTCACCATCGGATATGGCGATCAGGCCGGATATGACCGCACTGCCCCAGCGATCCGAGATGCAGCGCACGCCCATGACAAACAGATGCAGGACCGCGGTGCGATCATCGGCATCGCCGGTTCGCCTGTCCAGGTCCGAAACCACGACGGTGCCAGGGTGGAGACTTCCAAAGGTCCATTCCTCACCGCCGCGTTGCCACTGGCCGGCTTCGCCTTGATAGAGGCGGCAACCCTGGAAGAAGCCATCGAGATGGTCTCGAAGACCCCGTGCGCGGTCGCACAGGGTGTTGTCGAAGTCTGGCCATTGGAGCAAGCCGAATGACGAACCCAGATGCTTTCGTTGTCCTTGGAGCGACCGGCCACATCGGATCGGTCGTTGCCCGGACGCTTCTTCGAGACGGTCGTCAGGTGATTGCGGTCGTGCACGACGAAGCGAAGGCCGGTGACCTCAAGTCCGCCGGAGCCGAGATCGCCGTCGTCGATGTCGGCGACACCCAAGCTCTGCGCGCCACGCTGCGTCGCGGTCGACGGGCATTCCTGCTCAATCCTCCGGCGGCTGTCACCACCGACACGAACGCCGAGGAAACTCGGACAGCCAAGAGCATTGCCGAGGCAGTCGGTGGCACGTCCTTGGAGAAAGTCCTGGTAGAGTCAACCTATGGCGCACAGCCGGGCGATGCGATTGGCGATCTCTCGGTTTTGTGGAATTTCGAGCGAGGGGTTGGATCGGCCGCGATCCCGATGGCAGTCAATCGTGGCGCATACTATTTCACCAATCTTGACATGCTCCTAGACGAGGCGCGGCAAGGATCGGTCACGACGATGTTTCCGGCACATCTGCAGATACCGATGGTGGCCCCCGCCGACCTGGGTCGCGCCGCCGCGAGACGGCTGGCCAGCCCGCTCGACGACGTCGGGGCCAGGTATATTGAGGGCCCCGAAACATATTCGTTCGACGATGTCGCGGCTGCTTTCGCCAAAGCGCTTGGTCACCCGGTCACCGTCCGAACAATCGAGCGAAGCTAATGGGAAGCGAGCTTCAGGCAGGTGGGCTTTTCAGAAAGCGCTGCCCGAGCTTACGCTCGGATGACGGAGGTATCGCGGGCTGGCTTCGACAGGCCTGAAAACCCAATCCGTAGAACGACGAGCCTGCTGAGCCACATTTCACGCCTCGTGAATGCGAAAACATCGACAAAATAGCCGATATCCCGCAGCCTTGCGCGCGATAGAAGGCAGCCCACTGTCATCGGTCAGCCGCGGCGGGCTGCTTCGATCGCGGCGACATCAATCTTCTTCATGGTCATCATCGCATCGAATGCACGCTTCGCCTCGTGGCCACCGGCGCGCATCGCATCCATCAGAACGCGAGGTGTGATCTGCCAGGAGATGCCCCATTTATCCTTGCACCAGCCACAATCGCTTTCCTGACCGCCGTTGCTGACGATGGCGTTCCAATAGCGATCGCGACATCACTCGCGTCGCCAACCTTCCATATCACTCCTCCGGAGGGTCCCACAAAATGAGCAAATCGCTGAGGATCGGGTTAATCTTGAGCAGCTGGGGGTTGTCTGAGGGGATGTGCTCAAGGTTATCAAGCTGCCTCAACATCGCGTATTTGTCCTCGGGCGCTGAAAAGACGGCAAGCACCCGGCATTCGGCCGCCAGTTTTCCCCGTGGGAAATCGGCAGTGACTGTATTGGGTCCACCGTCCCTTAATCGCTCGAAGCCTGACAGGTCGAGCGGGCTGCGAAGGGCCGCGGCGGCTTCTTGGAGCGTCATCCCTACCTTGAGGCCGAAAGCGCTCCATTTGCTGTCTATCTCCCTAAGGTAAAGCGTCGCGGGTTTGCTCCTGATCACATCTCCGTACCCTTCGATTTCGAAACGCAGCGTCGGGTCATCGGGATAAAGCTGCAGCCCTGGCCCTCCCTCGCCATCGAGATCCCTCACAAAGGCAAGCTTGGCGTGCTTACCGTAACGCTTGAGGATATTGAGGCCGGTCTCATCGGGACTGATGGGCCATTTGCAATCTATATTGCCTCCCGGCGCTCTCTCCGCGGAGAAAACCCTGTCGCCGACGCCGGCTGCCAGAATTGCCAATGCAACCGATACAAAAAGAGGAAAACGCGATTTTGCCATGCCAGTCATCTCCTGGGCCATGAGAGAGCCAATGCGCTGACAGCCGGATGCGGTTTCACCAACTCCGGGCTGTCGGAAGAAATCTGCTTTCCGTTGAACGACCGCTGAAGCTCATCGGGAATTGTAAACAAGACCTTCAGGCGGCATCCCCCATCAAGCTTGTCCAGTCGTCCACCTTGAAAGGTGCCGTCGCCTGCAAATTCATCGTCCGTCAGCCTGAGCTCGAACGGCCGTCCATTCGCGGCCGCGACCTCGTCGAGGCTCATCCCGATCTTCAATCCCTCTACCGACCAGGCGGTATTCCGTACTTCGATGGACGCGACGTTTTCGAGGAAATCGCTATCCACGAGTTTCACGTCGAACGGAGCGTCCGTGTAGGGAAAGAGTTCAACCCCGATAATGTAATCGTACTCACCAACCGGGAACTCTCTGACGACCGCCTGTTCGCCGTAGCGCTGGTACAGGCTCTCCCCCGTGTCCTTATCGGTGACCGGACCGCGGCAGGTGAGTTCTCCGCCAAGTTTCGGGACGTCTTCCGCATGAGCTGACCCCAGGCAAGGAGCGCAAGAGATGGTGACAGCGGGATTATGCGCAATTGTTGTTTCATGTAATGAAATCCTCAACTTGTCTCAAGGAACTCGGCAATTTCGGATGTGATAGGAGAGATGCGTCCGCGGACGCGGCTCAGGGATCATCCGGGTTCGCTTGCTGGAGACGCTGGAACGCATCCCGAGGCGTCACATAGCGGCCTAGCTTGCTGTTCCATTTGAAGCGAACGGATTGCTTGCGCTTGGAAACGCCGACCTCCGGCTCGCCGCAATAATCACCGCCGCGAAACTTCTTGGCCGTGACGCTCACCTCGATCGTATCCGGGACGTGCTTGCGGCGCTCCTTGAGGGTTTGGAAGGACGAAACCTGTTTGATGCTGCCGTTGTCGCCACATTCCTGTATGTCGAGCGTCAGATAGGAGACGACTGTTGCCAGGCGATCGCTTCTGACCAGCAACAGCGTGGTGAACAGATAGGACTCCTGCGAATTGGAGTGCGAGGAACGAAAGATCAGCACGATCTCGCCACTCGAAAGCGCCAGTACGGGCGTCTCGTCCGGCGAGGTCCACAAATCGTGGCCGACATCGACCGCGTCGAGAAGACGAACCTCTCCGTCAAGCGCATAAAGCGCCAGCACGGTAAAGCTCTGGGCGAAGCCGCCATCCTGGTCAAAATCGAACACCAGCGCCATCTGCCGCTTGCCGCCCGAAACAAGATCGAGCCTTTCGACATGATCGATCTCGGCCAGCTTTATGTCTGTGTTTTCATTTTCAGGGCCGTCTGCATGTCGGACCCGGCGTATATTACCGCCTTTATAGCTGTTTCCGTCGTGATGCAGCTCGGCGACGAAATAGCGCGCGAGATCGAGATAGGTCGTCGGCACTCCGTCCTCGACGCGATCCTCCAGAGCGACTTAGAAAATCGAGCACTCGATGGCGCAGCAAGCGCCATGTCGGCTGCGAAGAGCCCGATTGCAAGCGCCATTAACAATTTCAACAGGATTTTCACCGGACTTTCCTTAATGCGGAATTTTCCAACCACCGGAGCAACCGGCGGGTCGGGCTTGACCATTCATGCCGCACCTCAGAGAATGAAGTCGCTCGCCGACAGGCCCACGTCACCCTCAAGCTTGAGCGAGAAATCACTTTTTGCGTCGCCGTCGGTGTCAGCATAGACATAGGTGTCGCCGCCCGATGTTGCATATCGGAGTTCGCCGGCCTGATGATGGAAGCCCTGATGGCCGATGAACTCGAACGTCTGATTTGCGCCGAGATGCGTGTTGGCGTCGATCGAATGAAGGTCGATCCGGTCTGATTGAGCCTGCGTGAAGTCGGTAATGGTGTCGCGCCCCTTGGCGGAGACGGTGGATTCGCCTGTTTTCCTGAAGATGAAGGTATCGGCATCCGCGCCGCCGCTAAGGGTGTCGGCGCCGCCAGCGCCATAAAGCTTGTCGAGCCCCTCCTCTCCGGTAAAAGTGTTGTTTTCCGAGCCGCCATAGAGTGTGTCGTCCCCAAAGCCACCCCAGACTTTGCCGGTGACGTGTCCCTGGCGGCCGTCGTAGCGATCAGGTCCCCCGCCAAGACCAATCTGTCCCGTCATCGTCCCTTTGTTGAGAATAGTGTCACTATGGGCGGTGACGTCCCCATAGCAAAAGTTGCCCGCTTCGATCTTGCCAGTGTTCGTTAATGCGATAGCCTGGCTGCCGCTGGTGTAAACGCCGGTTGTCCCTCCCGTGATCACACCACTGTTGACAATCGTTGATTGACCATCGCCCTGATCCGCGACGACAAAGACGCCGGTGTCTTCGGAAATGATCTTTCCGGCATTGGCGATAGTGTTTGAATATCCAAAAACCTTGACACCATAGAGTTGGCCGGCAAACAATTTCCCGGTTTCCGAAATTTCAAGGTTCTGCCCCGAATCGACCTCGAAGTCATCACCAAGTTGCACCGCGGTGTCGCCGGCGACCGTTCCATCGATGATCACATGATGGTTTGAGCCGGTGCCAATGATGCCTCCGCCGAGCGTCACATACTGCCCGACAAAGACGCTGTCGGTCGTGCCGAGGTTGATCTGTGTTTGCGTGCTGACCACATATTTCCAAGACACGTTCGTTTCTCCTGATCAAATGGCTCTCAAGCCCGGGACGACAGTCCCCGCCTCCACAGTGCGTTCGCATTGTTGACGCTGCTGGCTTAGACGTCGCATCAGAATGTTTCTGGCGCGCTTCGAGCAACCATGACTTTTGTTTCAATTGTTTCATGGGAAAGCGCTGCCCTCGCAGCCCCAGAACAGGGCCAAAAATCGCCAAACGCTCGATCGCACCGATCGACAGGCGCCGCGTCGGGAGGTAATCCACCGGGATTGAGATCTAGCATATCCAGAGCGCGCGGCATTTCTGCCGCTCTCTCGTGAGCAGAACCATGTTGTTGACGAACCGCACCGAGACCTGAAAAATCCGTGCCGTTTCGCGATGGCTGTGGCCTTGTTCGACAAAGCCATCAACGCGCTGACGCAACTCGGTGGGATGAGGATGGGCCATGATCTGTATCTCCCTTGCGCAAACAGAGAACCATGATTTTCCACCTTGCGGCATCTTGAATCAGTCTGGACGCGATGCGCTGTAGATCGTTTGCCTGGCCGGGCCTGATTGGACGGGAGACTTGTAATTTCCTTCAACAAAAAGCTCACGCGTATGGGAAACAATTTACGATCCCCCGTTGCATTGTCGGTCCAGAGCCAAGTGAATCAAACCGGCATTTGCGCGTGCCCCGATCATAAGCGCGCAACCACTGCCGTCCGCCGTCGAGGGAGACTGCGGTGCGCTCTACAAAACACCGATTTTCAGCGAGGCGTTACCATCAGGCACAAGATGGTGTGGAGCACGTGAGCAGCGATTTGCGCGGTGTTGGTGGTCGAGTCGCATTGAGGGACAACTTCGACCACTTCACTGCCAACAACGTTGAGGCCAGCCAACCCTCTTAGGATCTGCAACACTTCACGCGGCGCGAGCCCTCCCACTTCGGGCGTTCCGGTGCCCGGCGCAAAGCCCGGATCGACGCCATCGATATCGAAAGAGATATAGGTCGGCCCAGCACCCACCAGTTCGCGCGCCTGTGCGATAATCTTTTCGATATTGCTTTCACGCTCGTCCTCGGCCTGCACCACGGGGCATCGTAAACTTAACGGGCATGAGGCAGTCGCAGCCCGCTTGCACTATGACGGTTTACGCCCGAGCGATCTTTGCCCACATGTTCATCGCCGCTGAACGCAGTTGACGATGATGGCTGGAGGGGATGTCGTGGCGCGGGATGTGGAAGAGGTTGGCAATCGGATCATGGATGGAGACGAAGCGCTGTAGATGTCGCTGTGCTTGAAGCGCTTCATGATCGGCTCTCGCCGCCGGATTGGTTGGTGAGAATTCTCCGCCCGATTGTTCAACCCCTTGTGAGAGCGATGTTCAATACAGGGGCATGATCTTGCACTTTGCGGCACCGTAGGACCGGAGCTTATCGGTGATCATCACCCGCGGCGCGCGCTCCTGCGTCTTCAGCAGCTTGCGCATCAAGCGCTTGGCCGCCTTGGCATTTCGGCGGCTTTGCACAAGAGCCTCCAGAACAAACCCGTCCTGATCGACAGCGCGCCAAAGCCAATGCTTCTTACCGCGGATCGAAACGACGGCTTCATCGAGATGCCACTTATCTCCGAGATGGCCGGCAGAGCGGCGGCGGATCTCGCTGGCGAAGGCACGGCCGAATTTCTCTGCCCACAGCCGGACCGTCTGGTGCGAGACAATAATCCTCGCGCCGCCAGCATGTCCTCGACCATCCGTAGGGTGAGAGGAAATCGGAAATAGAGCTACACGGCGTGAGCAATTATCTCGGCGGGAAAGCGATGGCGGCGATAGAGGGGATCACGATTTGTCATGACCCGTCATCGCACATCGAATTCCAAGTTTTCGTTAAGTTGACGATGCCCAGTCGGATGGTGCACGCACAGGGCATCGACGCTCGATATCGGATTGGATTTCGTCAGGTGATAATGACCGCCGCCTTGATGGGAGCGGGACCTGAGAGCATGCTGTTTAGCAGACGATATTGACTGCATTGGGATCCTAGAACCAGGCATGGCGCGCTCCGGGGTGCGGTGACGTCAGCCCGTGGCAACCGCAGTCCTCGTCCTCGGGAAATCTCGCGACCGCCCAATGCGTCTGCTGCCAGGCGAACCGGTCGACGGCGGCTGCAGCAACGACGGCAACGGGGTTTGCCAGCGTCACATGACCTATGAGAACGCGGACGAAGGAGCCGATGTGCTTGAGTTTTGCGAGCACGATGAACAGGCAGATGGCCAACTGGTCGCGATAGGCGTCAAACATGGCGCACCCTTTGCCGCGTCGATTTTCAATCCGCACCACAGAGGGGGCCGACGGTTTCGGCAACATGCACGACAGCCGCGAACAGGCATCTATGAGATCGTCCGTGGGATCGCCAGGCGAGGTGCACACGGAGCATAGATAAGGTGCCTTTACAGGTGAATGACGCCGCGCCTGGCGGCGTGCGCCACCGCATCGGTGCGGCCGGTGGCATCAAGCTTGTCGATGACCCGCCCGACATGAAATTTCGCCGTGTCAACAGAAATGCTAAGCTTGCGAGCAATCTGCTTGTTTGAAAGACCTTCTGCGAGGAGCGCGATGACCTCGCGCTCGCGGGTGGTCAGGCCCGCGTCCTCTGCTGTGGCTTGAGCATTGGAGAGGACCAGCTCGGCCCCCTCTCCTTTCCCCGCGACGTGCACCCAATCGACTGATGTCAGTAACTCGCTCAGCCGCTCCGCAAGTGCTGGATCATCGACGCGGACCGCGATTGTAACGGGGCCTGTGTCACTCATCCGCGGGGTCGGGTCACGATGGTGACCGCCGCCTCGATGTCCGCGCCTGCACGCCGGATTCCGAGTGAGACGGATCGGCCGATGGCCTGATGATCGAGCGTCCGCACGAGTGCATTAACCGAAGGGACGGTCTCGCCATCCCAGCGGAGAATAATGTCCCCCTGCAGTAGGCCGCCACGGGCACCAGGTCCATCGGGATCGACGCTCATGACCATCGCGCCCTGGCCGCCTCCCGTGGCAACGACCTGATGTAGCCCGAGCCCCAGATAACCGCGCGGGATTTCGCCATGCTCAAGGAGAATGGCAGCCGCACGTTCAATGGTCGCGGACGGAATAGCCAGAGTTCGGCCACGCGGGCCTCGCACGGTCATGCCGACGACGTTGCCGTCCGCTGTAATGGCCAGTCCTCCCTCCGCGCGGTCCCGTAACCTCATGTCGAGTTCGATGCGGCCGTCGATCTTTCCACCGCGTATCGATCGCCACTCAGGACCAACCGCGATCGCGCTGCCGAACGAAACGAGAGGTGCGCTTTCAGCCGCGGCGGCGACCACGACCAGGGTTCCTGGCCGGAGTGGTTCTTGGCTCAACTGCACAGACGGCGCGTCAGCTCCCTCGACACGAAGGAGCGCGACGTCCGTGGAAGGATCGCGCCCTACGACGCTAGCCGCGCGCTGGGTGCCATCGGCGAATTCGACGAGAATCTGTCCCTCGTCGGCAAGGGTTTCATCTGCGGTAACGATGAGCCCTTCGCGCCAGACAAAGCCGCTCGCGAGCGACCGGTGGGACGCGATCTCGACAATGCTCGGTGCGACGGCAGCGGCAGTCTCGACGATCAGGGAAGACAATTGGGCAAGGGGATTGGGTTCAGTCATCGGCGGTCTCCTGTAGAGCTTTGAATATGCGTCTCTACGCCGCTGACCGCTACTGCCCGGTCAGGTAGGTTGATCGGCCTTGGCTTGCTCTCGGCCAGTTGGTGCGGTATCGACCGCCTACAAGGAGCATGTAAGGCGATCGGCGCCCAAACGAGCTTCCGTCAAGCGCCGAACCACGACATAGTCACTTGGACCTCCCAAACAAGACCTGCCAACGGCTCTGACGGACAAACGGGTCTTCCGGCGCGGGCTTCGGATCCCGCATAACTCATTGGGCCAGCCAGCCACGCAATGCCGGCGAAAATAACGCCCCCGTGGCCTGCCCGATCAGAGCGCCCGGCGCGTCCCACCAGGCGGCAGCGACGATCACGAGCGGCCATGTCCCAAGTGTGTGGCGACCCCAGTTGACCATCGTCGAATAAAGCGGACGGCCGAGATTGTTGAAGCTCGCGTTGACGAGGAAGATCACTCCGTTAAAAAAGAGGTCAACGCCAGCGGGCCGCAGAAGAGCAAGATCAGCGTGCGTGCCTCGCCTTTTGCCGAGAACAGCGCCGCAGCACCATCGCGCAGGATGAAAAGTATCGCCAAACGACTTCCCAGACATAAGGATGAAGGGCGTTGGAGACCGGTTTTGCATCTGTTCACTTTACTGTCGGCCGCCGGCGATTAAAGGGCCATGCTATTTCAACATTGACCGTATTTCGAAACTCTGATTTATGATTTGCGGGAATAATAATACCCCGTCCTTCCATCGAGGCTGCTCTTGAACGCGCTCTGGCTCGCGCGCCCGTCGTCGCGCTGATCGGCGCACGTCAGGTCGGCAAGACGACGCTCGCTCGCAAGCTTGCTGATCGAGTACAAGGCACAATTTATCTGGATCTGGAACGCGTAGGTGACCGGCGCAAGCTGGAAGATACGGAAGCGTTCCTCAAAGCTCAAGTCGGGCATTTAACGGTACTCGATGAGGTACAGCGATTGCCGGCGCTGTTTGCAGAGCTACGGGGGATCGTCGACGATCGACGCGCTGGCGGCGAGCGGTCAATGCAATTTCTGTTACTGGGATCAGCGTCTTTATCCGAAACGCTGGCAGGACGGATAATCTATCTCGAGATGCCGCCCATCAGTGCGGAGGAGGCTGAGGCGGCTTCTATCAGCACAGACGAGTTGTGGCTGAGAGGTGGCTTCCCTGATAGTCTGACGGCGGTGACGGATGAAGATAGCTACCTCTGGAGGCAGGCATTTGTCCGCAGTTATCTCGAACGTGATGTTCCGATGTTTGCGCCCCGCATGCCAGCCGCGACAATCGGACGGTTTTGGACAATGTTGGCAAACGGCCAAGGAAATACACTTAACAGCGCGCGGCTTGCCCAGGGTCTGGGAGTATCTGCGCTTATGATTGGCCGGTATATCGATCTCCTCGTTGATCTCATGCTGGTTCGCCGCCTGCAACCATGGAGCGGCAATCTCGGCAAGCGTCTTGTGAAGTCGCCAAAGATCTATGTTCGCGACAGCGGACTCGTTCATGCCCTCCTGGAAATCGGCACGCTTCACCAATTGTTAGGTCACCACGTAGTTGGACCAAGTTGGGAAGGCTTTGTACTAGAGACGCTTATCCTCGCAGCTGGTCCCGATGTGGCTCCCTGCTATTACAGGACAGCCGATGGTGCCGAGATCGACCTTGTCATTGAACAGGCTGGAAAGCCTAAGGTGGCGATCGAGGTAAAGCGCGCCAGCGCTCCCCAAGCTGAGCACGGCTTCTTTGTGGCCTGCGATGATGTGGAAATAGAAAATAGGATCGTCGTTGGCGGCGGTGCTCAGGATTATCCGGCTAAAGGCGGGGTCAAGGTGCGCACACTGCTGTCGGCTGTTAGAGAAGTTCGTGAGATCCTGAAATCACCGTTTGCGTAACGTTGAATTATGGAACGCGCGCGTATCTCAGGTATGACCCAGTGCAAAACGTATTGTTTCTTAGCGTATTCTCGTAGCACGAAAAGATGCAGGGAGCCTCAGTCGAAGAAGCTCGCATCTTCTTCGTTGAGATATCTCCTGGCCGCCTCGGCGTCGATATCGAGGCCCAGTCCCGGCGCTTCCAGCAGGTCTATCATGCTGTCCTTGACGATCTGCGGCGGCAAGCCGATGATCAGATCCTCCCACCAGGGGTCGGAGGCGCTCGGATATTCGAATGCGACGTAATTTGCCGGCAGAGTTGCGCAGACATTGATCAACGCGCCGAGGCCCAGCAGGCCGTTGGCGGTCCCGTGCGGCGCCATCAGGATCGAGTGCATGTAGGCGTGCTCGGCGACCCATTTGAGCTCGGCAATGCCGCCAATATCGGCTGGATCGGGGCCGATGACGCGCACCGCCTGCGTCTCGATCAGTTCCTTGAAATTGTGCCGCAAGTAGATCTGCTCGCCAGTATGGATCGGCGTCGAGGTGGAGGTGGTCAGTTCCCGATAGGCCTGCGGATTGACCCACGGCACATAGTCGCCGGTCAGCATGTCCTCGAGCCACATCAAATTGTACTTCTCTACCGCGCGAGCGAACTTGATCGCATCGGGCAGCATCCAGCCCGGGCCACAGTCGAGCGCCAGGCTGACTTTGTCGCCCAGCACTTCCTTCATTGCGATCACGCAATCGAGCATGTGATTGAAACCGCGCTCGCTGATTACGCCCTGGTCCATGGCACCGTGATAGCCGGCCTTCTTCTGCGTTACGCCGTAGTGGAAACCCTCGATGGTGTCCTTCATGTTGGAATGGAACGAGATTCCTTGCTTGACCATGAAAAAGTTCTGCGGCTGCTCCATCATCCATTTGACATCAGCGGCGTAGTCCTCCGGCCGATCGCCCGAGCGTTTCTGGCGGATCGAGCCGTTGTAGACGCGCACCTTGTCGCGCACTTTGCCGCCAAGCAGTTTATAGGCAGGCACGCCCGCGGCCTTGCCGGCAATATCCCACAGCGCATGCTCGATGGCACTTATCGCCGCGCCGTAGGGCTTGAAAGAGCCGCGCTGGCGGATCTTCAGCATCACTCTCTCGACGTCGGTCGGGTCCTCGCCGAGCAGGGCCTCGCGGAAATGCAGCACCCAGGGCTTGAGATAGGTTTTGGTGAATTCGACTTCGCCCAGACCATAAAGGCCCTCGTCCGTGACGATGCGGACGATCGGGTGTTTGCCGATGACTGCGCAGCGGAGATCGGTTATCTTCATCCTCGTTCCTTTTTGGCTTCAGCTCCAGGTGCGATCCCAGGAATACTCGTCGTCCCAGCGATCCGTAGGCTGCCAGATGCCGGTGACGCCCGGCTGCAGATGCTGCGCGATCACTTCGTCGACGACGTCGTCGATCCCCAGGCCCGGTTTATCCGGAACGGTGATAAAGCCGTTTTTCACCAGCGGCTTAGGAAGGCCGGTGACGATTTCGTCCCACCAATCGACATCGACGGAGTGGTATTCGAGCGCCATGAAGTTTTCGGTCGCCGTCGCGACATGTGCGGCGGCCATGGCAGCGATTGGACTTTCCGCCATATGGATCGCCATTGCGACACCATGGTCCTGCGCCATATCGCCGATCTTCTTGGTTTCGAGGATACCGCCGCTGGTGAGCAGGTCCGGATGGATGACGGAGACGCCGCCGCTCTCGAGCAGCGGCTCGAAGCCCTCCTTGAGGTAGATATCCTCGCCGGTGCAGATCGGCGCCGTGGTGGCGTCCTGCAGCCGCTGGTACTGCTCGGTATACTGCCAGGGGATTACATCCTCGAGCCATGCCGGCACGTATTTTTCAATTCGCCTGGCAAGGCGAATGCCGTTCTGTACCGAGATGTGGCCGATATGGTCGATGGCGAGCGGAACATCCATGCCGATGACCTCGCGAACCTCGGCGATATATTGCTCAAGCAGGTCGAGGCCCTTGTCGGAAAAGTGGAGGCCGGTAAACGGATGCGGGATATTGTGCAAATCGTAAGTGGCATTGCGGATGCGCCGCTCTTCAATGGTCTTCAGCGGTCCGCGACTGGGACGCTCGCGATACCCTTCCAGTGAGCCGGCCGGAAACACGACCGCACCGGGGACATCGGCGATCTGCATCAGCCCCAGATCCATCTTGAGGAAGGTGAAGCCGAGTTCCATGCGCTCCCTGAGGCGCTTGCCGGTCTCGGTGCCGCTCGGCACGGTGGCGTCTGTGTCGCAGTAGACGCGCACTTTGTCCCGAAACCGGCCGCCGAGCATCTGGTAGACAGGGACGCCATAGGCCTTGCCAGCGAGGTCCCACAATGCAATTTCGACCGCCGAGACGCCGCCGCCTTGCCGGCCGTGCCCGCCGAACTGCTTGATCCGGCGAAACAGGCGGTCGATGTCGCAAGGGTTCTCGCCCAGCAATCTGCTCTTCAGCATCAGCGCGTAGGTAGCGCTGGCGCCGTCGCGCACCTCGCCAAGTCCGACAATGTCCTGGTTGGTGTAGATCTTGATGAGCGCCGAGGTGAATGGGGCGCCGACGATCTCGGCGACCCGCATGTCGGTGATGCGCAGGTCGGACGGCTTGGAATGCGCGTTTACCCGATTGAGCGCCTCGTCGGCTCCAGCTGCCTCTGGCATGGTTCGTCCTCTTTCTGGTCGGCGGAGTATGTCGCCGCGTATGCTGGGGCAGCGTAGGGGTTTGTCAGCCCAGCTCGATCTCGTGGCTCTGAAGATAGTCGCGGTTCATCTCGACGCCGAGACCAGGCCTCGACGTAAGCTTCAAGTTGCCGTTCGAAACATCGAGTGGTCTGTCGATGAGGTGATCGTATTTGCCCAGGTTCCACTCCGATGTTTCAAGTTTGTAGAAGTTGGGAACGGTCATCATCACCTGCGCTCCGGCAATCACGTTGATCGGCCCTGCGGCGTCATGCGGAGAGACTGGAATGTAATAGGCCTCGCACAGGGCCGAAATCTTCTTGAGCTCGGTAATGCCGCCGGTCCAGGTGACATCAGGCATGATGTAGTCTGCGAGCTTGTTCTCGAGCACCGGAACGAAATCCCACTTCGTGTGGCCGCGCTCGCCCCACGAGATAGCGGCACTGACCTTGTCACGGACCTGCTTGAGAGCGTTGAGGCTCTCGGGCGGACAGGGCTCCTCGAACCAGTCGATCTGGCCCGCTTCCTCGAGGCTCCGACAGAGGCGAATGGCGGTGGGCACGTCGAAGCGGCCATGCGCATCGATGAGGATGCCGACATCGGGGCCTGCTGTTTCGCGGATTAGAGCCGTGAGTTCGGCGGCTTCGCGCTCGTCCTTGCGGGTCATGCTGCCATCGAGGTAGCCGTCCCGCTGTTCGCGAAACTGTCCGTCGGCGGTGCGACCCTGTTGGGGGAAAGGATCGAACTTGAGCGCCGTGTGGCCGGACTCGACGATGTCTCGAATTTCCCGGACCACAGCCTCCTTGCTGGTAAATCTCGCCTGGTTGGGATGGGTGTAGAGCGCGATTTCATCGCGTACCGCTCCGCCCAGCAGCTCGTAAATCGGCTTGCCAAGGACTTTGCCTCGGATGTCCCAGAGGGCGATGTCGATGGCGCTCACGCATTCCACCGCGGCGCCGCGGCTGCCCATATAGGTGAAGCTGCGGAATATCTTGTGCCACAGATACTCGATACGCGCCGGGTCCTCGCCCGTCATTGCGGCACCGATCTGCAGCAGAATGGTGCAGAGGGCGCGGTTAGCGAGCTTTGTCGTGGTGGTGATCTCGCCCCAGCCGCTCACGCCCTCGTCGGTCGTTACCTCTACGAACAGGTATTCTCCCCAGTAGGAAGCATCGGACTTGATTAGCCACGGCCGAACGCTGGTGATCTTCATCTCATCTGCCTTTATCCGAAGTGGTCGGGATAACGATTTTCCGGGCTGTGTTTCTATCCTGCCCGAGCGGCGCTGCGCGCACGCATGTGTTCGAGGATGTGCCGGCCGGAGCCTTCGACATGGCGTGCAATAAGCTCGGCCGCCTCGTTGGCATTTCCCGCTTTTACATGCGCGATGAGTTCACGGTGCTCGCTAAGGATCGCGGCGCGCCGGGCGAGCGTGAAGTTGAAACGCCGGCTCACGGCTCGCAGCACTTCGCGATGCTTCCACCAAAGTTCGGCGGCATGGCGGTTGTAGTGCCTCTGATACATTACCGTGTGGAAGGCGGTGTCCAGCTCGCTGTGCCTGAACGTGTCGGCGAAGTTGTTCTCTTCAATCAAGCCTTGGATACGTTCGAGTTCGGCAATGTCCTCGACGGTGGCCATATTCACGAACCATCGCGTCAGTGCCGGCTCGATCAAGACTCCGATCTCGTAAATGTCCCGAACGAAATCCTGGTCTATGGGCCGGACACGCGCCCCGCGGTTGGGAATAAAGGTGACAAAGCCCTCCCCGCGCAACAATTGCAGGGCCTCGCGCACGGGGTTGGTCGAGGTGCCATGGCGCCGCGCGAGATCGGTGACCACAAGCCGTTCATTGGCGGCGAGCCGACCTTCGATGATGTCCTCCCTGATCAGTTGATAAAGGGAGGCACCCTCGCTGGAGGCTCCGATAGCGTCGATCCCCTGGGGTGGCTCCGCTTTGAAATCGCTCGTTTCGGCCAACACTACCCCCAAATCATACACACATTGCTCGATATCACGCAAAATTCCCACAAACAATGTACGATTTATCTTGTTGACAGGCAATCTACGATCTGAAAACGTATAAAAAGCTCGAAGGGATACATTCATTGAGATGGTCCCGCGGCCGGCGCGCAAGATTACCCGCCTCGACGCAGAGCGAATGGGAGAGGATCTGGAGGATACCCAATGACGAGGATTTCACTCGGCGGTGCCGTCCTGCGCGGCACTGTCCCCATTGCTTTGATGGTATCGTTGATGTCCGCGTCGGCGCAGGCTGCGCCGCCAGTCGACTTGAAGAAGTGGTCGCCCCAATATGTGCGCTCCATTGCCGGCACACAGGATTTTGACACGGCGGGCGATTGCGCCAAGGTCACCCCGCTCGACTATAAGGGGCGGCTGACATTCTGGTATCAGGGCGTTTTCGAGGGCGACCCCGATCTCCTGCGTCAGTATTACAAGGAATTCTTCCAAACTTTCCGCAAAACCTATCCAAACATCCAGCTTGAGGAACAAGCCCTCACCTATAACGACCTTCTGGACAAGTTCCGGACGGCGCTGCTGGGCAATGCTGGACCCATGGCGGTCCGCCTGCAGATTCTTGGTGGCACCGAGTTCGCGTCAAAGGGCTATCTGCAACCGCTCAAACCCGAGGATGTCGGATATTCGACCGAGGACTTCTGGCCCGGCGCAATGAAGGCCGTGACCTGGGAGGGGGTGACCTACGGCATTCCAACCAACAACGAGACGATGGCGTTCATCTGGAACGCCGACATCTTCAAGCGTGCGGGCCTCGATCCGAACAAGGCTCCGGCAACCTGGGACGACGTCGTCAAGTATTCCAAGCAGATCCACGACAAGCTCGGAATTCCAGGCTACGGCCTTGTGGCCCGCAAGAATGCCGGCAATACGCCGTACCGCTTTATGCCGCAACTGTGGGCCTATGGCGGTGGTGTCTTCGACGAAGCCAGCGCGAACCCGACTTATAAGCAGGTCGAGCTCAATAGCCCGCAGAGCAAGGCGGCGCTGCAGGCCTCGTACGATATGTATGTTCGCGACAAGTCGGTTCCGGTTTCGGCGCTGACCAACCAGCAGGCCGATAACCAGCCCCTGTTCCTCGCCGGCCGGCTCGGCATGATGGTTTCGCATCCGTCCGACTACAACGTCATGCTCGACCTGCAGAAGAAGGCGACGGGCGCCGACAAGGAAAAGGCGCAGACCGTCATCGACAACATGCGCTACGGTCTGATTCCGACCGGTCCCAACGGCAAGCGTGCCGTCGTGTTCGGCGGCTCGAACATTCACATCCTAAAGCCCGAATATGTCGAAGGCGGCAAGGTAGATGAGCCGGCTGCAAAGGCTCTCATCTGTATGTGGACGAGCCCCGAATGGTCGCTGAAGATGGCCTATGCCGGCTCGAACCCGGGAAACCTTAATGGGTTCAAGACCAAATGGATGAAGGAACGTCTGAACAATATCAAGTTTCTCGATGTCACGACCTCGATGCTGCCATACGGCATCCCGTTCCCGGCTCTGCCGCAGTCCCCCGAGATCATGAACATCATCGTCCCGGATATGCTGCAGAATGCGCTGACCGGAGCCATGACCGTCGACCAGGCAGCGGACGACGCGGCCAAGAAGGTGAAAGACCTGATGGAGGGCGGACTCTAGTCCCAGCGTGAGCACGATCTGACCGGCTGCACCGAGACGGCAGCCGGTTTATTCCGAAGAACAAGGGCACGCCACAGTGACGATCTTGATCGGCAAGGCCGAGGCTCGCGGGAGACTGCAATCCGATAGGCCCAGCGTGCTGCGAGCGGTCTGGGAGCATCGCGCTGACTACGCGTATGTGCTCCCGGCGATCGCCGTAATGCTGATCGTCATAGCCTATCCGATCTATTACACGATCGAGCTGTCGTTCTTTAATACGCCGCCTGGCCTGCAGCTCCGGGACAAGATTTTCGTCGGCTTTGGCAACTACACCGCCATCCTCACAAGTGCGGTGTTCTGGAGGGTCACCTCGAACACCCTTATCTGGACGCTGGTATCCACGTTCATGTCATTTGTCCTGGGATTTGCCAGCGCCCTGGCGCTCCATCGCGACTTCGTCGGCCGTGGCCTCCTGCGCGCCGTCCTGATCATTCCCTGGGTCATCAGCGCCGTCGCCGCGTCCTATATCTGGAAGTGGATCTACCATTCGGACTTCGGGATCATCGGCGCGGTGCTGGTTGGCCTCGGCTTGGCCGACCGGCCGCCGAATTTCATCGACAACGTCAGCACCGTGCTGCCGTCCCTGATCGTCGTCAATGTCTGGCGCGAGTTTCCGTTTGCCATGATCATGATGATGGCCGGCCTGCAGACAGTGCCCGACCAGTTGCTGCGCGCTGCAAAAGTCGACGGAGCCAATGCATGGCAGCGGTTCTGGCACGTCACGTTCCCGCATTTGAGAAACGTCTCGACGGTGACGATCCTGCTGCTGGCAGTGGCCAACTTCAACTCTTTCATCATCCCCTGGATCATGACCGGCGGCGGACCATCGAATGCATCGCATATCTGGATCACTCACATCTACGAGCTCGCCTTCGGCCGCCAGCGCTGGGGGGTAGCATCGGCCTATTCGGTGCTGCTGTTCCTGATCCTGATGTCGCTCGGCTACTTCTACGTCCGTGCTCTGAGCGGCAATGAGCGCAAGGATGGGGGGGCATGAGCACGATTGCCGAGACTGCTCCTCGACGCCGGACCCGCCGCGGTATCCGCATCGACGGATGGCGGTGGGGCGGACGTGTCTTCCTCGCGTTCATGCTGCTTTACACGGCGTTGCCGATGATCTGGATGCTGATCACCTCGATCAAGTCCGGCTTCGCGGCCATGCAATTCCCACCGCAATGGTGGCCTGACCAACCCACGCTTGCCAGCTACCAGAAGCTGCTCGATCCGCAAAACAGCGTCGGCCAGGACTTCCTGCGCTTCTTCTGGAACAGCCTTTTTGTCTCCACTGCCACGACCATCCTTTCGGTGATCGTGGCCGTTCCTGCGGCCTACGCGTTTTCGCGCTTCACCTTCCCAGGCCGGAATTTTCTGTTCTTCGCCGTCCTGCTTCGCAACATGTTCCCGGCAGTGATCTTTCTCGTGCCGCTCTTCATCCTGATGCGCGCGATCGGGCTGGTGAACACGCATGGGTCACTCATCCTCACCTACCTCACATTCGGCCTGCCGCTGGCGATCTGGCTGCTCAAGGGCTTCTACGACAATATCCCTGTGCAACTCGAGCAGGCGGCGCGCATCGACGGAGCGACGCGGTTCCAGGCCTTTGTCCTGATCGTGATGCCGCTCTCGGCGCCAGGAATCATCGCCACGGCGATCTATTCCTTCATTGGCGCGTGGAACGAGTACATCTACGCCTACACCTTCCTCTCCAAGAACGAACAGTTGACACTGCCGGTCGGCATCCAGCGCTTCTTCTCGGAAAACACGACGGATTTTCCCGGCCTGATGGCGGCCAGCTTCATGATGAGCGTGCCGGTCGTGGTCCTGTTCCTCGTCCTGCAACGATATTTCGTACGCGCCCTTACCGAAGGCGCAGTCAAGCACTAGGGAGTTGCCGGTGGCCTATGTGGTCCTCAAAGATCTGGTCAAGACCTATGGCAGCTTCAAAGCGGTYAACAATGTTTCGCTGACGGTCAATGACGGCGAATTCGTTGCGCTCGTCGGCCCTTCAGGCTGCGGCAAGACAACCACGCTCAATCTCGTAGCGGGGCTTATTCCCATCACATCGGGCGACATCGTCATCGGGGACAGGGTGGTCAACGACCTCGACCCCAAGGACCGGGACATCGCCATGGTGTTCCAGAACTACGCGCTCTATCCGCAAAAATCGGTCTATAAAAACCTGGCGTTCCCGCTGCAGATGCGCAAACTGCCGAGGGACGAGATCGACAGGAAGGTGAAGGAAGCGGCGCGCGTGCTCGACATGACGCAGCTGCTCGAGCGCAAGCCGCGCGAACTTTCGGGTGGGCAACAGCAGCGCGTGGCCTTGGGGCGTGCGCTGGTTCGAGATCCGGCGGTATTCCTGATGGATGAGCCGCTCTCCAACCTCGACGCAAAGCTGCGCGTGCAGATGCGGTCTGAGATCAAGCGCTTCCACCAGGACCTCAAGGCGACGATCATCTATGTGACGCACGACCAGCTCGAAGCCGTGACCATGGCCGACAGGATGGCGGTGATGAACGGCGGCTTCCTGCAGCAATACGATTCGCCGGCGCAGGTCTTTGCACATCCGGTCAACATGTTCGTCGCCAGCTTCGTCGGCAGCCCGGCGATGAGCCTTGTTCCGCTGGAGGCATCGACGGCAAACGGCAATACTGTGTTGACCAGCGCAGAGGGCTGGCACCTCGAGCTCTCCCCACGCAATGCCCAGAAAGTCGCGAAGGCAAACACCAGGAAAGTGGTGCTCGGCGCGCGTCACTCGACGATCAGGCTGCACAAGAGTGCGGTGCCGGGAAGCATCCCTGCCAAGGCATACACGGTGGAGCCGACCGGAGACGTCACCTTCGTACAGGCGTTCCTGTCCGGGGCCATCGTCAACATCAGCGTGTCGCCGACCATTGCTTGCGCGCCGGACGAGCAGATCTGGCTCGAATTCGAGCAGGAGCGGATGCATCTGTTCGACGGCGAAACTGAAATGGCTCTCAAAGCCGACTGAAACAGAGCGGGTGCGTGTGGAACGAGGGCGTGTATGACTATGAAGCTTACGATCACTGCCATCAAGCCTTATCCAGTTTGGGTAGGAACACGCAACCAGATGCTCGTCAAGGTCGAGACCGACAATGGCATCTTCGGCTGGGGCGAGAGCGGTTTGAGCGGTCGCGAGAAGGCCGTGGCCGGTGCGATCGAGCACTATCGGGAGTTTGTCATTGGCCGCGATCCGATGCAGATCGGTCGGATCTGGCAAGAACTTTATCGCAGCCAATATTTCGAAGGCGGGCGCGTTCTGCAGGCGGCGATTTCCGCCATCGACATCGCCCTTCACGATATCAAGGGCAAGGCGCTCGGCGTGCCGGCCTACGAACTGCTGGGCGGTAAGCAGCGCGACCGCATTCCCACCTTCGCCTCGACCGGTGACGAGGCCGAGGGTGATGCCGCCATCGAACGAGCCCGCGAACTGCGCGCACAGGGGTGGCAAGCGATCCGCTTCTTCCCCGTAGGGCAAAAAAGCAAGGACGTCTTCGAGCCGCGCGAGTCGATCGGCGCGACCGCAATCATGTTGAATAAGGCGCGCGAGGCGTTGGGCGACGACGTCGTCCTCGGCATCGACTATCACCATCGGCTATCGGTGGCGGAGGCGGCGACCTTCTGCAACAAGGTCGGCCGTGGCGTGCTTGATTTCCTCGAGGAGCCGATACGAGACGAGACGCCCGAGGCCTACGAATGCCTGCGCACGATGACCGATATTCCGTTCGCCATCGGCGAGGAATTTGCCAGCAAGTGGCAGTTCCTGCCCTACATCGAGCGCGGCATCCACCAGTTCAACCGGCTCGATGTCTGCAATGTTGGCGGGCTCACCGAAGCGGCGAAGGTCGCTGGCTGGAGCGAGGCGCATTATGTGGACCTGATGCCGCACAATCCCCTTGGCCCGGTCTGCACGGCGGCGACCATCCATCTGGCCGCCGCGGTGCCGAATTTTGCTTGGCTCGAGACCAGGGTGCCTGAAGCAAAGCTGGGCTTCGACAATTCCAGCTTCTTCCCGGTGCAACCACGGCTCGACGGCCCCGACTATCCGGTCAGCGATCTGCCGGGGCTCGGCGTCGAGGTCAACGAAGAGGCGGTCAAGGCGGAGAGCTTTCGCTTCTGGGAAGCGCCGCACCTGAAGCGCCGCGACGGTTCTGTCACGAACTGGTAGTTCTTTCATTGGAGTCTACAATGACACATACGCCCGACATCAAGCGACCACCCAAGGATCTGATCGACGCATTGAAGGGGATCGGCGCCGCGACAATCGCCGGCACGCTTGGCCATATGGGCTTCCGCAATCCGCATATGGTCGGCCCCGTGCCGCAGAACCGCGGAAAGTCGATCGTCGGACCGGCGCTGACGCTGCAATTCCTGCCGCAGCGGCCGGACCTTTTCAACGAGGGCGAATATGCCGATCCGGAGACGCAGTTGCACCGGCACGTGCTCTATCATGCGCAGGATGGCGATGTGGTCGTGGTCGATGCGCGCGGCGACATGAGCTCGGGCGTCTTCGGCGATATGATGTCGACCTATTTCAAAGGCAGGGGCGGCGCCGGCATCGTCATCGACGGGTGCATGCGCGACCGGCCCAATGTCGAGAAGCTGGATCTTCCTTTATGGCTGCGCGGCTGGACGCCCAACTACCATGTGCAGACCAGCATCTATCCCAATGCCGTCAACGTCCCAATTGCCTGCGGCGGCGTCACCGTCATCCCCGGCGATATCATCGTCGCCGACGACGACGGAGCGGTCGTCGTTCCAGTCGCAATGGCCTCAAAGGTCATCGAAGAGTCGCAAAAGCATCATGATTGGGAGGAGTTCTCGCGAGTGAAGCTTATGGAAGGCGGGTCGTTGCAGCGCTATTATCCGCTGCATGACGATGCCCGCGGAGAGTATGAAGAGTGGCGCAAAACAAACCGCTTGGGGAACCGCAGCTAACCTGTGGAGTGCCCTGGCAACACAGCCGTGAAGTCTAAAGGCGTCACTGGCCGGCGATGTCGGCCAAACATGTGTGTTCCACTTCGGGGATCATAAAGCAGGACCTTTTCCATGGTTGTTGATTATCGCCTTGGTTTGATCCGTATTTCCACTCTGCTCTGATCCACATTGCCATTCTTAAGCATCTGAATCACACCATCAGTTTAAGCGAACTGCTGGGTCAGCGAGAAACCGCACAGTGGATCAATCAGGGCTGGAAAACAACAGTCTCGGCATAATGATCGGCCTTATCAATTTCAGGGACAAGTTACTACTCGGCTGAGGTGTTAGGGAACTTGCGATCCCCGGTTTCGTTTTGCAGCCAGGAGACCGCCGCATGGAAGATCCACGCCACCCTCGACGCCGCTTAAACCGTTCCTCGCAATGCGAGCAGACGTTCGAAAGCTTTTTCCTCGCGGTCACCGACCTCGCTGACGACGCGGGCTGGACTCCCGACCTTACGTGCAGCCCTACCTTTCAAGCATTGTGGGCGACCGCCGCCGCGAGACAATTTGGTGCTTAACTTTCCTGCTGGAGCGCCGCTTGCTCAAAAGGTATCCTGAAAACCGTGGCTGTGATGGGCACTTGGACCCCGACTCGCAGCTTCCGAAAGACATTCTCTGGATCGATCTGCTAAATCCCAACGCCGAGGAGATTGATCTCGTCGAAAGATCGGCGGATGTTCGTATCCCGTCGCGCGAGGACCTTGGCGAAATCGAGGTGTCGAGTAGGCTCGTCAAGACCGAAGACAAGCTTTATCTCAGCGCTCCCGTCGTAGGTCAGTTGACGCTTGAGGATGCAGAGCTCTCGCCAGCGGGTTTCATAATTGGCCGCGATTTGCTCGTCACCATACACTACGAGGAACTTCCCACATTCGACGCGGTGTCTGCACGGATAGGAAGCGATGACTCATTGTCCAGCAGCATTGCCATTTTCGTGGCCCTCCTCGAAGCGATCGTCGACCGCGGCGCTGACGTTCTCGAGCGTTTGGCCGCGGCTGTCGATGAGGTCTCCAAGACGGTTTTTCGCGGAGACCTGCGAGGGTCAATTTCCCCACGGAACGCAAATTTTACACTGCGCAGGGCTTTGGCCAAAGTCGGGGCGCTTGGAGATCGTTCATCGAAAGCAAGGGATGTTCTGCTGGGCGTTGGACGAATCGCAACATTCACCGCGGATACTTGTCATGAGATGCTGACGGACGATCATCGTGATCGACTTCAATCGATCTCGAAAGATGTGACCTCCCTGAGTGATTACGAAACGCATCTCTCGGATAAGACACAGTTTCTTCTGGACGCGGTGCTCGGTTTTATAACCATCGAGCAGAACGACATATTCAAAGTGCTGACCATTGCCTCCGTGGTGGGAGTTCCACCGACACTTATGGCCGGGATTTGGGGTATGAACTTCAGGGTGATGCCGGAACTCGGATGGAAATGGGGTTATCCATTCGCCTGGTTAGTTATCATTCTTAGCGCTGTTCTGCCGTTGCTCTGGTTTTGGCGCAAAGGCTGGTTCTAAAGCTACGGGTTGGCTATTGGCCCCGGAAATTCTCAGAGACCGCAATCAGAAAGGGTCCACCTCGCTTGGGCAAATCTTTGGCGTTGGGACCGCACCCGAGCCCTGGGGACAGTAAATGTGTTGCCGGCCAAGCGCTGAAAAAAGTGGTATAGTTGCAATCCACCTAAGACTGCAATGCATATACTGGTTCAGCCACCGGAGGCTGCCCGGGCCTATCGGAAATACCCACCCCCCAGCCGAACCCTGGGGTACGAAATTACGCCAGATTAGACCAAGTTGGTTGGTGAGGCCTCTCACGACGAGCGCCCAGAACTTGACCGACGGGAACCATAACGCATCGCAAGAATTCATAATTTGGTCGGCGATGAGGTTTCGCTTCGGAGGATCGAGCTGCCGGAAATGACTGACCCTACCCCCTGGCTCGCGAATACTGCCGTGTCGATGAGGCCGAAATTGCTGCGAACGACGGGTGGACCATGCCCAAGCCGAAATTCATGACGTTCGATTGCTATGGGACGTTAGTGCAGTGGCACGCGGCCTTGCAAACTGCGGTTCGCTCCGTCCTTCAGAACAATCTCAAAGTCACCAATGTGGATGAGGATCAGGTCACCGGTACGGTCGACGCGCTCCGCACGTTGTCAATGGACCAACAGCAACGTCGACCTTTTCGCGATTACGAGACTGTCCTGCAGTCCAGCTTGTCTGAAGTGATGGCCGCAAAAGGACTGGCGTTTCGTCCTGATCACGGAGAAATGCTCCTGTCACACCTGCGAACCATCCCGCCTCATTCAGAAGTGCCGGCTGCACTGCAGCGCGTGCGAGCCGAGTTTCGTCTTGCGATCATCGGCAACACGGATGATGATCTGACAGCAGGAACCGTCGCCGGGATTGGCGTTCCGATCGACTATGTGATCACTGCTCAACAAGCGAGGCCCTACAAGCCCGATCATCTGCTGTTCCTACATGCCCATTCTTTCATAGGTGCAACACCTGGGGAGACTGTTTTGGGATAGGACAGGTTACCGACCTAAAAGTCTGCCATGAACTCGGGATACGCGCTGTGTGGATTGACAGGTTGGGAGAAAGGCTCAATCCGCAGTGGACGCCAGACGCTGTATTGCCCGATCTGGTGGGTCTACCGGAGCTACTCGTCTGAGCGCGAGGTGTCGCGGCTACCGAGCTTGCGTATGGGGCCTCAATACCGGTAACAGACCCTATCAGTCATTCCATCAAGATCATGTGATTTGTCTGACAGTCGGTTGTCGGCTTCGTGCGTCGTTCATACTGGTGCGACGAAGACCTTTTCCGGGAATGCTCTTTCGACCACTTCGAGGAAAGCGCGCACCTTGGCGCCAATCAGCCGGCGTGAACTCTGCAACGCCCAAATCTCCACCGACGGACCGGCGAGCACTCCCCAATAGGCCAGCCTGCCGGCCTCGATGTCGTCGGCAACGAGGAGCTTCGGCAGCATGGCTGCACCGGCGCCCGCCAGCACCGCATCTCGGACCATAAGCAGCGAAGAGAGTCGTAGAATCGGTTCCGGCCTTAAGACGATGTCCGTCTCCGTTCCGGAACCAATCCGCCAGAGGGTCCCGGGTGGTGTCGCGGAGAGCAGGACAGCTTTTGCCGTCGTTTCCTCGCCATCCAAGTCGGGGGCGGGGCGCGGCATACCGGTTGGTGCAACGATCAGGCGTTCATCGTTGAGAAAACGGCGGCCGACGAGGCGTTCGTCCGGCGACGGATCGATCCGGATGATCAGATCGTAACCATCCTCAACCGGATCGACCTTGCGGTCCTCGGCAACGATTTCGAGCTGGACCTCGGGATAGGCCAGAGCAAAGCGTGCGCCGATCCGGGGCAGCGCGACATGCGCGAAGACGACAGGTGCGCTCACCCGTAACCTTCCTCTCGGCGTGGATGCGCCAAGCACGACCGCCTCACCGGCCTCTGCGACTTCACTCAGCAGTCCGTGCGTTCGATCATGCAGCGCCCGTCCTTCTTCCGTCAATCGCAAGTTCTGCGACCCGCGCTCGATCAGCCTGACGCCGAGGCTCTCTTCGAGTTCGGCGACCCGCCGTGACAGCGTGGCTTTGGAGCGGCCGGAAACGCGGGCGGCGCGGCCGAACCCATTATTGGCCGCGACGAGGTCGAAATCTGACAAAGCCTGAAGATCCATCATGGTGTTCCGTTTTCGAGACAAGCAATCTCGATATTGGCACCTCCTCAACGAAAATGAAACGGCTATCTTGTTCCTCAACAGATGCCACCCACACCAACAAGGAGATTTCGACGTGACCATTCTCGTGACAGGCAGCACAGGCACCATCGGGGCGCAGGTCCTGGCCCACCTTCAAACGCGCAACGCCGACGTCCGCGCCCTGACGCGCTCACCGGAGACGGCGCAGCTTCCTGCCGGCGTGACGGCAGTCCGTGGCGATCTCGCCGATCCAGACTCGGTGCGCACGGCACTGCAAGGCGTCAGCACCCTGTTTGTGCTCGCCCCGAATGTCGCCGATGAACTGACACAGGCTATGCTGACCCTGACAGTCGCCCGTGAAGCCGGCGTCAAAGGCATCGTCTACCTCTCGGTCTTCGGCGGCGACGCCTATGCCGACGTGCCGCATTTCGCCGGCAAGTACACGGTGGAGCGCATGATCGAGGCGCTTGATCTGCCGGCGACGGTTCTGCGTCCCGCTTACTTCATCCAGAACGATCTTCGCCAGAAGGACGTACTTCTGAAGGCTGGCGTCTATGCCTCGCCGATTGGCGGAAAGGGCGTCTCGATGGTCGACATCCGCGACATCGGCGAGGCCGCCGCGATCGAACTGGTTCGCCGTGAACAGGCCCCCACACCGCTCGGCCGCGAAACCTACGCCTTGGTTGGTCCAGACAGCCTCACCGGCGAAGGGATCGCCACAATCTGGAGCGAAGCCCTCGGCCGGGCGATCCGTTATGGCGGCGATGATCTCGTTGCGATGGAGCAGCGCATGAAGACGATGCTGCCAGCCTGGCACGCGCTTGACCTGCGCCTGATGTTCAGCCGGTATCAGACGGAGGGCGCGGCGGCCAGCGCTGATGACATCGCGCGTCTAACCAAGCTGCTCGGTCGTGCGCCGCGCTCCTATGCCGCTTTTGCCAAGGATGCCTCCGCCCAGTGGGCGAAGGGCTAAGCTCGCACCTCACTCCTGCCCCACACATGAACAAAGGAGACTTGCGATGATGACGATCCAACCCCTCTTGGCCGAAGACATTGCCGCAGTGGCCGCGATGCGACAGGCCGCCTCGGCTCATAAGGGCGAGCCGCTCGGGCCCGAGGCGCGGCCGATGTTTGACGCCATGTTTGCCGCAACACCCGCCGCTCCGGATGTGCGGGTGGAACCCGCCACTGTCGGCGGCATCGAGGGCTTCTGGCTACGGCCGGCGAATGCACGACCCGGCGCGCGCATTCTCTATCTTCACGGTGGCGGCTATGTGCTCGGCTCCGCCAAGACGTTTACCAGTTTCGTGGGCCAGATCGCGGCACGAGTCGGCGCGGATGCCTTCGTCCCGGAATACCGGCTGGCGCCTGAGCATCCTTTTCCGGCCGCGATTGATGATGCGGTCGCAGCCTATCGCGGCCTCGTCTCAGACGGGACTGAGCGGATCGTGGTCGTTGGCGATTCGGCAGGCGGCGGTCTGACGCTGGCGCTGCTCTCGATCCTCGCTTCTGACAAGACCAAGGGCATAGTGCAGCCGGTGGGCGCAGCCGTGATGTCGCCCTGGGTCGATCTAGCGCTGACCGGCGACAGCTTCGAGACGCGGGCGGAGGCGGACCCGATCTTCACGCGCGGCGTCCTCCAGGGTTTTTCCAACATGTATCTTCAGGGCCAGGATGCCGCCAACCCCAAGGCGTCGCCGCTCTATGCCCAACTCGGCGGCCTGCCGCCGATCCGCATCGATGTCGGCGACAATGAGGTGCTGCTCTCCGATTCCATCCGCTACGCTGAGCGGGCGCAACCTGCTGGCGTGGAGATCACGCTGTCGATCTGGGCGGGCATGCCGCATGTCTTCCAATCCTCCCTCGGCCAGTTCCTCGCAGCCGAGAAGTCCGTCAATGCCATCGCTGATTTCCTCCGCCAGCGGCTCGATGCCCCGTACGACGCCGTCGTCCCGTCCAACCCACTTAAAGGAGCTTGATCATGACACGCGTATTGTTTGTAGGCCAGACGCCGGAAACCGTCGATTTTTCCGATCCCTCCCTGCCACCAGGGTTCAATGCCGAGAAAATCCAGGGGGGCATCGACATCGCGGAGACGACCATGACCGAGCGCGGTTGGGACGCCGACATCTGCATGATCGCTCCCGATGACAGCGGTATCGCCACACTGGCCGCGCAGCTGGCGACCGTGGACTACGATTGCGTCGTGATCGGCGGCGGCCTGCGCCTTCCGCCCAAAGGGTTGCCGTTCTTCGAAAAGGTCGTAAACGCTATCCACCAAGGTGCGCCGAAGGCGGCGATCGCATTCAACACCCGTCCCGAGGATACGGCGGAGGCCGCGGCGCGGTGGGTCGGCGACGGCCATCGCTGATTTACTCCACCAGCGGAGCATTGATGCTTCCCTGTCCAACAGCACAACTTCAGAGGTTTGACATGAAAATTCTGGTATTGGGTGCGACCGGCGCCACCGGCCGGCTGATCGTCGGCAAGGCCGTCGCAAACGGATACGACGTCGTCGCCCTCGTTCGCTCCAGGGCAAAAGCCGCCGACCTTGCCGGCGCCGAACTGATCGAAGGCGATGCCCGCGATCCCGCAGCGCTTACCCGCGCCATCGCCGGCTGTGATACCGTCGTCAGTTCGCTGGGCACGGCCATGAGCCCATTCAAGGAGGTGACCCTGCTTTCGACAGCAACGCGCGCTCTGGTCGGTGTTATGAAGCAGCAGAACATTCAACGGCTTGTGTGCATCACCGGGCTCGGCGCCGGCGACAGCCGCGGCCATGGCGGCTTCTTCTTCGACCGGCTGCTCCTGCCCCTGATGCTGCGGAAGGTTTATGAGGACAAGGATCGCCAGGAAGACCTTATTCGGGCAAGCGCGCTCGACTGGACTATCGTCCGGCCGACAGTGCTCAACGATAAGCCCGCGCGCGGTGGCATCAAGGCCTTGACCGACCTTTCTGGCGTCCATGGCGGCACCATTGCTCGATCTGATGTTGCGGAATTCGTCGTACAGCAGCTGACTACCGACGCGTGGCTACGCAGGGCGCCGTTGATCACCTGGTAGGATCATTGGAAGCGGCCAATGGAGCAGGCGCAGCCAGCAACAGAGGGCGCACTTACAGGTTACTCGCGGCGTTAGCCGGGTTATGTCCTCCCGCCGCGCTAAGGCAAAACTAGTTAGCATCGACCTTGCGACGAGGTTGCTGAGTTTCTGCCACCAACTGTTCATGATGAGATCGGGGCTGGGCTGTCGGTCGCTGTTCGCAAAAGCCATGTGCGGTTTCCGCCGTGGGTTCGAGAGCGGAGGTAAGGATAACCTCGCGGTGCCCGGGCGGTGCGCACCGAACCATGAGGCGAGCGTGTGGCGGCTGGCGTGGTGGGGTAGCTCGGTGTCGCAAACGACGACATCAATATCCCTGTGTTCCAGCGCCGTCCGGGCTTCCTCGCCGTCGGCGATCACTCGATAGCCACAGCCGCGCAGACATTTGGCAACCTTGGTGCGTTCGATAGGATCGCCCGTGACCAGCAATACACTTGATGTCGACATCGCCGGGCCTCTCAGCGCGACACCGCAACGATTTCGTGTCTTGCCTCTGCCGACGCGGCTTATGTCAGGTCCAAAGCTTCAAGGTCGATGGCGTGACCCGTTCGATCCGACAGAGTGTTAATGTCGTTGCCCGGATGTTATGCGTACCGGGCAAAGCCGTTCGAACGACTAGGGACATGACGTTGAGTGACGACATCGGAAGGCGAATCTGGCAAGCGCTGGAGCAAGCCGCGGCAGCTAAGTCGCCCTTCAACTTCCTTCAGCTCGCGACGGTTGGCCTCAACGGATCGCCTCAGCTGCGGACAGTCGTTTTGAGGCGCTGCGACCGGACGCGGGGAGAACTGACGTTCGTGACCGACGTCCGATCGCCAAAGATCAGAGACATCGAGCACGAGCCGCGGGTCAGCCTTGTGGGCTTCGACTCCGCCGCGATGGTACAAATGCGGTTGTCAGGAGCCGCCGTTGTGGTTTCTAGCGACATCGAGCGTCGCGCAATTTGGAACTCGCTGAGGGGTCGTACGCTCGTCCTTTTCGAAGCACCTCTTCCGCCGGGAACGGCCGTCAACGATGAAGGCCGTCCCTTGGCCGAAATACTGACCGGGCCGGATGAGCCCTTCGACCGTTTTGCTCTGGTGACGGTGACCTTGTCACGGCTGGAATGGCTCGACCTTTCCTCCGTCCACCACGTTCGATGTGTGCTGAATCGTTCAGGAGAGAGCTGGATAGCTACGAGACTTAGCCCTTAAGACTCGCGTCGGACTTTGGACCACGTCCACGCCCGGAGTTCGTCAACAGCTTCTGACTTCCTGTAGCGCGGCTTGACGAAGCGAAGTGCCGGAGGCCGCTGCGTTAGATGGGCTGGCACTCGCCTACACATTCGAAAGCTAAGTCTCGCACCACCGGCCCGACTGCCACTGATCCGGGTCCTACAGGACCGGTGCCAGCCGTTTCCTGGCTACCACCTCTACTGCTCAAGCCAACAAACGTCGGCATTCGCCCTGCTCGTCGAGGGCTCCGGAATAGGGGATTGATTGCGCTATGGAACAAAGCGGGCATGTATGGAAAATGACTCAGAGCGTGTGAAAACTCAAAATCAAATTTTTGACGGAGAACCTAATTCCGAAATTTTTGGCTCGAGGCCTGTCTTTTACTAACGGTGGCCTACCGGTGAATAATTCTGAGCATCATTTTCTATCAGGATTTTTCGCCGATGAGGTTTCACACGGTCTGGAGCGGAAACCGGACATCAAATCCGGTCCGGAAACTATGTCAGGTAGTCTAGCCAGGAGCGCCGTAGCGTGAAGCGGCTAGTTGTCCCTGGCACCTCTTGGCGGACACCGGTCGGCATCGCTGTTTGGTGACGTGCGAGCCTCGACAAGGTTATCGGCGCTGCATCCGTCAGTCATGATAGCTCCGCTTCGGCACGGGAACCTTAGACTCCTCTCTCCGTTGGGCTCGCTTCAAGAAGGAGAGAGTCATGAGAGCTCTGGTATGGCACGGCAAAGAAGATATCCGGTGCGACGACGTATCGGACCCGGAGATCGAACATCCGCGGGACGCGATCATAAAGGTGACGAGTTGCGCCATTTGTGGCTCCGATCTTCATCTGTTTCATAACTTCATCCCCGCCATGGAGCCGGGCGACATCATGGGGCACGAAATGATGGGCGAAGTGGTGGACGTTGGGTCCGAAGCGAGTGGAGCGCTTAAGAAAGGCGACCGCATTGTCATCCCCTTCACAATCAATTGCGGGCAATGCGAGCAGTGCAAGCGCGGAAACTTCTCCGTTTGCGAGACAACAAACCGAAACAAGGAGATGGCGGATAAAGTCTTTGGCCATACGACGGCTGGACTTTTCGGGTATACGCACCTTACCGGCGGCTATCCGGGAGGTCAGGCGGAGTATCTCAGGGTCCCGTTCGCCGACAAAACGCACATCAAGGTCCCTGACAGCCTGACCGATGAGCAGGTTCTCTTTCTTGGCGACATTTTCCCGACAGGCTGGCAAGCCGCTGCTCAGTGCGACATCGAGCCTACCGATACGGTAGTCGTTTGGGGCTGCGGCCCCGTGGGTCAGATGACGATCCGCAGTGCTGTGCTTCTCGGTGCCAAGCAGGTCGTGGCGATCGACTGCATTCCCGAGCGCCTTTCCATGGCTGAAGCTGGTGGCGCGATCACCATCAACTTCAGCGACGAGAGCGTCATCGAGCGGCTGAACGAGCTGACAAATGGCAAGGGACCCGAAAAGTGTATCGATGCCGTCGGCATGGAAAGCCATGTATCGATGAGCCAGCCTGACACTTTGATGGACCGCGCCAAGCAGGTGGTGATGCTGGAGAGCGACCGTCCACATGTCCTGCGTGAGATGATCTATGTCTGCCGCCCGGGCGGCATAATCTCCATTCCTGGCGTCTATAGCGGCCTGGTCGACAAAATTCCGATGGGCATGGCGATGAATAAGGGGCTGAGCTTCCGGATGGGGCAGACGCACGTCAGGCGCTGGACCGACGATCTTTTGCGCCGCATCGAGGAAGGCCAGATTGACCCATCTTTCGTCATCACCCACACCGCCCGGCTCGAAGATGGTCCCGAAATGTACAAGGTGTTCCGAGACAAGCAGGACAGCTGCATCAAGGTTGTTCTGAAACCATAGAGAGGGTTCTGAAATGTCGTTTCTCACGAACATAATGCGTTTGGAAGGCGATCCGAAAATCCTCTGATCCGGACCAAGCTCGCTAAGCTCTTCTGACCGGCTGGCGCGCAATCTCGGCTGGTTCAGCATTGGGCTGGGCCTCATGGAGATTTTTGCGGCCAGGGAAATTACCAGCGCACTCGGCATGCGCGGCAAAGAAAACCTTGTTCGCGCCTTCGGAGCCAGAGAGATTACCTCGGGATTCATGACGCTGTCGGTCGACAAACAGGCAGGACTTGCCAGTCGGATAGCAGGGGACGCGCTGGACATTGCCACACTTGCCACCTCCATACATCCCGGCAACCACAAGCGCGAGAAACGCGATCTTGGCAATGCTCATGGTCGCCGGCGTCACTTTCCTCGACTTCGTTGCCATGGGTGCGAGCACAGCTCGCCACTCGAGCCGCCGAGGCCCAAGCCGTGACTACGGTGACCGATGCGGTTTTCTCGCCAAGGGCGAGATAAAGTGGAGTTGACCCGTGTGAGGCGCAACCTAGACTGATCTGCCGGACCGCTGCTTGACGCGCCAAAGAGAACGGCGGCAATCGCCTTGGTGATGGCGTAACCAATCGGTCGGGCAGCGACAATGGGGATCGGGGCAGCGGCGCGCGGCGCCATTGCTCATCACAATATGAAATCTGACTTGCCGAGATCCTGGATGTCGACGTTCTGCAGAACCAGCACGTCGCCAAGGCCGTCATCACACCAGGTATCCCTGCCACGCGCTTCAAGCAGCGCCATCACATCGTGGAACGTGTCGACACCCTTCAATCCAGAGAGGTCTATCGCGTCGTGATTATGCCCCCTGGCCTTGAAATCTTCGATCGTGTCGTCGCCGTCCCCCTTGGCGAAAACGAAGGTATCGGCGCCTGCATCGCCTCTCATCGTGTCATTGCCTCTATGCCCCGCAAGGCGGTCGTTGCCGGAAAAGCCTTCGACAAAGTCATTGCCGGAACTTCCGGAGAGCAGGTCGTTTCCAAGCAGATTGCTGGACATGTATTGGGGGACGAGTTTAGTCGAGTTCGAGAGAACGTGAATTGCCTCTTTCACCGACAGGTCTATGCCGGAGATGATCCCTATTTGCTGACCATCGGACAATTCGACGATTTTTCTCACACTGCCCGCACGGACACGACCCAATGAATCAGTCGCGAAGCCGGATCCATGCACCTCGAATGTGCCGATAGAAGTCTCTATATCGAATTTTGATCTGCTGAAATGGGCCGCGTCCCAAAGGGTGATCGTGCCCATCTCGAATGGATTGTCATGCGTATTGATCGCGAAACCGGATTTCCAGGTGACACCCATGACTTCGCCCTCCAGACCTTTGCCGCGCGCAATCGTGGCTGCGGCATGTACGATCGCCAACATCGGCAATTTTGGCCCATTATTGAATTAGTGTTCATGAATATACATCGCTCTCTTCCCGGAGGAAATGCCCTCGCGAGTGGAAGAGCCTGGCAGGAGTTAACTACATATCGTTGAACAGAACGCCGGCTTTTGCTTTTTGCCCAAGCAGACCCAAAGACGGCTGAGCGGCACGTGACGCTTGACAGGTGATCGTGTTTTGCCTTGGTATCCCGTGTCAAATCATCTACGCAGAACCTGCCCTATCGCATAAAATCCCATGCCTGATCTCCCGCCTTTCAACTCAACCATGCTTCGAACCCGTGTAAGCCTGACATCCATTGGAGAACTCTGGAGCTATACCGTCCCGTTGGAGCGAGCGGTGCGTGTCGCTGTCGAAGAATGGGACGGGGAGCGCCAACGCAAGGCCAGAATCACCTTCCCCGACGGATCGTTTTCTGATCTCTACCTCGATCAAATCCAGCTGCTTTACGAAGAGCTGGGCTGAGCGCGATCCCTCTGCCTAACTCCGCGGCGCCGATTGCGCCTTTGGAGGCGCTGTCTGTCTCGATCGGTTGCCGGCCTCACGGTTCGGCGCTGGCGTCGCGAGCTATCGTGAAATTGCCGCGGCCGCGTTCATTGCAACTTTCGAGCCCTGATCGCAGCCGCTATTTCCGGTGCGCCCATTTCTTCGGCGAGTGCTGCACACGCTTACGCTCTCTCGATATCGGAACCATTATTTTTTCGCGAGCTGCAGCCCTTCCATTCTGAGCACTGCAAGAACTTCTCCCGGGCCGCAACCGATATCTTTGGCTATTTGGATCGATGTCAGCCGCGGGTCCTGCTGGTGTAACTCTACAATCTTTTTTCGACGCGGCACGTGGCGAGCCCTCTGTTGAGACGACTCACACAATACATTACCGCAGTTTATGGTTACTAAGGAGCAGGAAATTCAACCTAACGGAGATTCTTCGTCGTCTGGAATTGCGCCAGAAACGCACTAAAATTAACTGAAGCGGAAATGAGAGAGGTTCAAATGCCATTCGCCGGTTTGGTAATGCAGCCGCACGAGCTCGAAGTCGTGCAAGCTGTCTTCAAAACCGTCGTCGCTGACCCCTGGTTTGAGAGGGAGCCGGCAACTGAAAAAGCGTTCGCGGCGTTCGTCTTGCGCGCTTATCACGATGGTATCACCGAAGCGGATCGGCTGGAGGATTATTGCCGCAAGGTGGCGTCAGTTCGTTATAGGCGACCGTCTTGAATATGAACGATGAAAGTGAATAGCGTCCGTTCAACCAGACGCACAAAGCAAAAAAGAGCCCCTTAGCCGGTCAGGGCTCCGAGGCGTCGTAAGTCCAACCACGGCGGCGGGATAAAGACGGGGGGCGCAATCGGTTCCGCTGGCAGACCTTGGACAATCAAACAGCGGGGCCCATGCCGCCCGCCGGGTCGGATCGGTCCGATTGCCGAGTACGTTCGGCTATTTCGGCGGGAGTTGCGGCACCACCCCATGATCGGCTAGGCCGTAGACTCATAACGCGTTGATCCAGATGCGGGTAGCAATGATTTTGGCGGCGGCAAGGAAATTGGCTGGGTTCTTGTCGTAACGTGTTGCCATAGCTCGATATTGTTTGAGCTTATTGAAGAAGCGTTCGACGAGATTTCTTTGCCGATAGACCCATCGGCTGAAGGAAAAGCTGTCCTTGCGATTGCTTTTGGCTGGGATATTGGCCCAGGCCTTCTTTTCCTTGGCTCTTTTCCTTGGCTTGTGCACGCAATG
>NZ_JBFUFF010000033.1:0-68913 GCF_056403555.1 Rhizobium sp. P2_G2 | reverse complement strand
GTATCGGGCATTTCGATCGGCGCCGGGCAGCGCTAGGTTTCCCATGCGGCGGCTGCGAGAGAACTCGGTCGGCCACGCAGATTTCAAATAGTGACGAAGAGGCATCATCATGCTGGGCAAACGCAAACTTGGCACACAGGGCTTGGAAGTATCGGCGATCGGCCTGGGCTGCATGGGCATGAGCCAGTCCTATGGTCCGGCAGACGAGACGGAATCCACTGCCACGCTGCATCGCGCCATCGAACTCGGCTGCACCTTCCTCGACACGGCAGAAGTCTATGGGCCGCACACCAACGAGGATTTGCTCGGGCGGGCGCTCAAGGGCCGCCGTGACCAGGTGACGATCGCGACAAAATTCGGCTTCAGGATCGAAAACGGCAAGCAAAAGCTCGCCGAACTCGACAGCCGCCCGGAAAACATCCGCCGGGCTGTCGATGGCTCGCTCAAGCGACTGCAGACCGATCACGTCGACCTGATTTATCAGCATCGCGTCGATCCGGCCGTGCCGATGGAAGACGTCGCCGGTACGGTTGCCGATCTCATTCGTGCGGGCAAGGCACGCTATTTCGGCCTGTCGGAAGCCGGCATCGCCAATATCCGCCGCGCGCATGCGGTGCAGCCGGTCTCGGCGCTGCAGAGCGAATATTCGCTATGGGAGCGCAATCTCGAAGCGGACGTGATCCCGGTGCTGCGCGAACTTGGTATCGGTCTCGTGCCTTTCAGCCCGCTTGGCCGCGGCTTCCTGACCGGTGCGGTGCAGCGCGCGGAGGACTATCCCGAAGGCGATTATCGCCGCAATGATCCGCGCTACCAGGGTGAGAATTTCGACGCGAACATGCGGGCGGCCGGCATCGTCCGGGAGATCGCCGCGACGCACGATGCCAAGCCGGGTCAGATTGCACTCGCCTGGGTGCTGGCCAAGGGCGGCGACATCGTGCCGATCCCGGGCACCAAGCGCCGCACCTACATCGAGGAGAATGTCGCTGCTGCGTCGATTGTTCTCGACCAAGAGGAAATGCGGAGGCTCGACGACGTCATGGCCCCCGGCAAGGTGGCTGGACCACGCTATGGAGCGGCCATGATGACGACGATTGATCGGTAAGTTAAGGCCGGAGCGCTCGCTGGCGGCGCTGCCAGATCGTAAGCGAATTGGTTGCGGATAAACGGTCGCGCATCTCATCCGCCTTGGGTCGCGCAGTCCTCTCCTCGTTTCAACGGGGAGAGGACAAGTGGTACACCTGCAAAATCCGCTATGCTGCCGACTGGGCCGCACCTTCGGACGGCCTGGCTTCGGCGACGGCAAGCAGATCGCTGCTCGAAGGCATGCCGCTTAGCAGTTGCATCTGGAAATGATCAGCCTCGCGCCGGCGAAAGGCCTCGAGGAACTGCTCGCTCTTTTCGTCGCTGAAGCCGAATTCGCGCATGGCATGTTCGGTGAAGGCCACGGCGGATTCGAGAATTTCCTGTACGTGGCACTCGACGCCCGCGCGCGCCAGCGACAACGCATGCTCCTCGTCATGGGCGCGTGCGATGATCTTGGTTTCTGGCAGGCGTTGACGGAGATAGCTGACGATCCGTGTCGTCTCCTTGCGGTCATCGGTACAGACCAGGATGAGCTTGACGTTGCGCACGCCCGCCGCCTCCAGCACCACCGGATCGGAGGCATTGCCGTGCAACGAATTGACGAGGCTGTATTTCTCCGCCTCGTCGGCCAACGCCTGATCCTTTTCAACGACAATGACGTGCTGGTTCATCGCCAGGAAAGGCTGAACGACGACCTGACCGAAACGACCGAAGCCGATGATCATCACCGAAGCGGCACCGCTGTCGGCCTCGGCTGCCTCCGCCGAGAGCGACTTGTTCCAGTTGAGGAAGCGGTTGAACGCGAAGAGCGAGATCGGGGTCAGCGCCATGGAGAGGATGACGACCGCCGTCAGCATGGCATTGGTGTCGCTGTCCATCAGGTTCGATGAGGTTGCCGTGGTGAACAGAACGAAAGCGAATTCGCCGCCCTGCGCCATCATGACCGCCCGCTTCAGGGCCTCGACCCGGTTGGATTTCAGAACCCGGGCCAGCAGATAGATGACCAGCGACTTGACCACCATGAAGCTCAGCACCGCCAGCAGCAGGAAATGCCAGTGCTTCGCCACGACCTCGACGTCGAGCGACATACCGACTGCCAGGAAGAACAGCCCCATCAACAGGTCACGGAAGGGCGTGATGTCCTCTTCCAGCTGATGGCGGAAATTGGAGGTCGACAGCACGACACCGGCAAGGAAGGCGCCAAGCGCCATGGAGAGGCCGGTATTCTCCAGCAAGACCGCGGCGCCAAGCACGATGACCAGGGCGGCGACCGTCGTCAGTTCACGGGCGCCGGAGAGCACGACAATCCGAAAAAACATATTGAGTATCCTGCCGCCGAGCAGCAGGAAGGCTGCGACCACGCCGCCGGCGACGGCGATTGCAATCAGGCGGGTCGTGAGATTGCCGTCGGAATCAGCGGGCGACATCAGCGCCACCACGGCAAGGATCGGCACGATCGCGAGGTCTTCGAGCAAGAGCACGGAGACGATCTTCTCGCCGCCCGTGCTCGTCAGTTCGCCTCCCTCCTGAAGCAGTTGCATGACGATTGCCGTGGACGTCAGAACGAAGCCCATGCCGGCAACGAAGGCGATTGCCGGCGGAAAGCCCAGCCAGATGCCGACCGCCGTCAGGAAGGCCGAGCAGAGTACCACCTGCAATACGCCGAGACCGAGAATCTGCGAGCGCAACCGCCAGAGTTTCGCCGGTTTCATCTCCAGCCCGATGATGAACAGGAAGAGGACGACGCCGAGCTCGGAAGAGTGCAGCATCTTCTCCGGATCCGGAACAAGGCGGAAGCCGAAGGGCCCCACGGCAAGGCCGGCGGCGAGATAGCCAAGAACCGCACCAAGCCCAATGCGGCGAAACAGCGGAACCGAGAGCGCGCCAGCGCCGAGGACGGCGACCATGAGCAACAAATCATGCGAACTTTCGGCAGCCTGCTGGACATTGACAGCGGTCATTTGCGCTCTCGCTTTTCTGGACAATAAAAATCTGGAAATTCGCAGTCGGCATGAGAGCACAATCTGTTTTCCAAAGCTTTAACTGGTTGAAATGAATCAAAAATCCAAGTCCCGAAATGGATCACAAAGACCTTAGCGGACTAAATGACTGCCGTTGCTTAACCATCAATTTAGCAACCCTATCATTGGTTTAGATCGCTATTGCAATCGCCCTGCGAATCGACAACAGTGTCTCAACGCTGGGGACCTAGAGTTAGAATTTAGGACGTTCCTGGTGAGTGGTGTGCGGCCGTCCATCAAGAGCCGGCCGGGTTAAGACTACCCTTTATTCCAAGTGCACTACGTACTAGACTGAGGTTGGACGGCGCCGAGGAGTGAGCGGGCCTATCCCTGTGCTGCGTAAACAGTACTTTTTCGGAGTTTCATCGCATCAGGTTCGCAGCGGAGTCGTTTCGACTCGTGCTTGCCTTTGCGTGTGCATTCGGTCCACCGAACGGGAGTGTTCTCCATGGATGCCATCGTAAACCCCAGCCACAATGTGAATGTCGGTCGAATTTCGGGGCGCGCCGCACAGAAATTCAAGGTCCATCCCGGCACCCCGCATCCGCTTGGCGCACGGCCGCGCGACAACGGCGTCAATTTCTCCTTCTTTTCCGAAAATGCCCAAATGGTGACGCTGCTGATCTTCAGCGACCATGACGACATCATACCGATCGCCACGGTCGAGATGAGCGCGGAATGCCACCGCACCTTCCATTTCTGGCACTGCTTCATCGAGGGCGCCGTGGTGGGCATGCACTATGCCTATCGCGTCGACGGTCCCTCAGCGGTCGAGAATGGCCATCGCTTCGATGCCACCAAGGTGCTGCTCGATCCCTATGGCCGCGGCGTTTCGAAAACGCTGTGGAACCGTGGTGACGCCTGCGGCACCGGCGACAACATGAAGACGGCGATGCGCAGCGTCATCATCGAGGTCGAGGGTTACGACTGGGAAAACGACAAGCATCCGGCCACACCGATGAACGAGACGGTGATCTACGAGATGCATGTCGGCGGTTTTACCCGCCGCGGCAATAGCGGCGTCGGCCATCCCGGCACGTTCGGCGCGGTGATTGAGAAGATCCCTTATCTCAAGCAGCTCGGCGTTACCGCTGTGGAACTGTTGCCGGTGTTCGATTTCGACCAGACCGACTTCCATGAGGTCGATGGCGAAAAGCTCTATAACTATTGGGGCTATGCGCCGATCGCCTTCTTCGCCCCACATTCGGGCTATTGCCTAACGCCGGAGAGCGGCTCGCATGCCGACGAATTCCGCGACATGGTCAAGGCGCTGCACAAGGAAGGTATCGAGGTGATCCTCGATGTGGTGTTCAACCACACCGACGAAGGCAATGAGCGTGGCCCGACGACGTCGTTCCGCGGCATCGACAACGCCACATACTACATGCTTTCCGAACGCGACCGGCGCTACTATGCCGACTATTCCGGCTGCGGCAATTCACTCGATTGCAATCATCCGGTCGTGTCGAAATTCATCGTCGACGTGCTGAAATACTGGGTCGAGGTGATGCGCGTCGACGGCTTCCGCTTCGACGAGGCCTCGGTTCTGTCGCGCGGGCCGGACGGGGCACCGATGCGCTATCCGCCGGTTCTCTGGCAGATCGAGCTCGAAGATGCACTGGCCGATACCAAGATCATCGCCGAGGCATGGGATGCCGGCGGCCTCTACCAGGTCGGCCGCTTCCCGGGCTATCGCTTCGCCGAGTGGAACGGCAAGTTCCGCGACGACATGCGCGATTTCGTCAAAGGCACGCCAGGCCTGGTCGGCTCGATCGCGGCACGCCTGTCGGGCAGCGCCGACCTCTATGAATCGAACGGCCATTTGCCGGTCAATTCCGTGAACTTCATCACCGCGCATGACGGCTTTACGCTCAACGACCTCGTCTCCTACGACGGCAAGCACAATGCCGCCAATGGCGAGGGCAATCGCGACGGTGTCGACGCCAACATCTCCTGGAACTGCGGTGCCGAAGGCCCGAGCGAGGACCCGGCGATAGAGGCGCTGCGCGAACGGCAGATTCGCAATTTCTTCACGCTGCTGATGATGTCCCAGGGCGTGCCCATGTTCGTCATGGGTGATGAGGTGCGGCGCAGCCAGCTCGGCAACAACAATACCTGGTGCCAGGACAACGAACTCACTTGGTTCGACTGGGATGCGGTGAGCAAGCGCCGCGACATGCATCGCTTCTTCATGCTGATGACCTGGTTCCGGCGGCATCATTCGACGGTTCATCGCGCCCGCTTCTTCGATGGCCGCAGGAATGATCGCGGCCTCGCGGATGTCAGCTGGCATGGCGCCGATCTCGACCGGCCTGGCTGGAATGACGGCAATGCCCGCGTGCTCGGCATGACGCTTGGCGGCTTTGGCAGCGAGCAGGATATCCACCTGATGGCCAACATGTACTGGGAGCCTGTCTCAATGGCCGTTCCGGCGGTTCCGGGACGTATATGGCATCGGGTGGTCGACACGTCGCTGCCCTCCCCCGACGATGTCTGCGATCCCGGCATGTCGCCGCCTCATCACGAGGATCGGTATTTGATGGGCGGTCGTAGCGTGGTCGTGCTGGTTTCGAAATAATCCATTCAATCCCACCCGAACGGACGAGCTTTTCTCATGAACAAACTCGACTTCACCTTTTCGGACCTGATCGCCGGCTACGTGACCTCCTTCGATGCGGAGGCCGGCATCTTCCAGATGGAGACCAGCGACAAGCGGCCCTTTAGCGTGATCCTGGCGGCCAATATCTATGCCGAGATCATCCGCAATCTCGGCGAGGGCTTCATCAATGCCAGCGACCAGTTGCGCGACATGCTGGTGCCCGGCCGCTATCTCTTCGTCTACGGCGTCTTCTATCCCGATGGCAATGAAGCGACACCGGTGACCTTCGAGGCCAAGCACATCATCTTTGCCGGCCGCACCGAGAGCGCCTGGGTGTTCGAACGGCAGGACTGGTGGGTGAAGCAGGTGGCGCAGATCGCCGATTTCTTCCTTGAAGCCGAATTCGGCACGTCGGAGCCGATCGACTACAAGGAATACCGCACCGTGCTGACAGCGATGGGCCAGAAGACCCGCAACGGCCGCCAGGAGACCGACACGATCTCGCGCCTGGTCTATGGTTTCGCGTCAGCCTTCCTGATGACCGGCGAGGATCGCTATCTCGAAGCCGCCGAGGCCGGCACGAAATATCTGCGCGACCATATGCGCTTCGAGGACAAGTCCGAAGGCGTGGTGTTCTGGTATCACGCCGTCGACATTCGCGAGGATGGCTCCGAGCACAAGGTGCTGGCGTCCGAATTCGGCGACGACTATGACGCCATTCCCTGCTACGAGCAGATTTATGCCTTGGCCGGCCCGATGCAGACCTATCGCATCACCGGCGATCCGGACATCATGTCGGATGCCGAGGCGACGATCGCGCTGTTCGATCGCTTCTTCAAGGACAAGTCGGAAGTGGGCGGCTATTATAGCCATCTCGATCCGATCACGCTGTCGCCGCTTTCCGACAGTCTTAAGCACAACAAGGCGCGCAAGAACTGGAACTCGGTCGGTGACCATGCGCCCGCCTATCTGATCAATCTCTATCTCGCCACCGGCGACAAGCGCTGGGCCGATTTCCTCGAATATACATTCGACACGATCGCCAGCCACTTCCCCGACTATGACGAGAGCGCCTTCGTCCAGGAAAAGTTCTTCTCGGACTGGTCGAAGGACCAGAGCTGGGGCTGGCAGCAGAACCGTGCCGTGGTCGGCCACAATCTGAAGATCGCCTGGAACCTGATGCGCATGGACAGCCTCAAGCACAAGGATGCCTATGTCGCGCTGTCGGAGAAGATCGCCGGCCTGATGCCGGTGCATGGCATGGATACGCAGCGCGGCGGCTGGTACGACGTGGTCGACCGCGTGCTGCAGCCGGGTCACAAATTCCACCGCTATGCCTGGCACGACCGCAAAGCCTGGTGGCAGCAGGAACAGGGAATCCTCGCTTATTACATCCTCGCCGGCGTCACCGACAAGGACGAGTATCATCGGCTCGCCCGGGAATCAGCGGCCTTCTACAATGCCTGGTTCCTCGATACCGAAGCCGGCGGCATCTATTTCAACGTGCTCGCCAATGGCCATCCCTATGCGCTGGGCACCGAACGCGGCAAGGGTAGCCATTCCATGGCCGGCTACCATTCCTGCGAGCTCGCCTATCTCGCCGCCACCTATTCCAACCTGCTGGTGATGCGTGAGCCGCTCGATCTCTGGTTCAAGCCGAAGCCCGGCGGCTTCGCGGACGGCAAACTGCGCGTCTCGCCCGATATCCTGCCGAAGGGCTCGATCAAGATTTCCGACGTCTGGGTGGACGGCCACTCCTATGACGACTTCGATGCCGACGGCCTCACCGTCAACCTTCCGGAACAGCATGGTGAGATCAAGGTGCGCGTGCGGCTGATCCCGTCCTCGGTGCGCTTCGATGCCGACCTCCTCGGTGTCAAGGGCAAGACCGGTACGATCTCGCTCGATGGCGAACTGACGGCGCATGACATCAAGGAGTTGGAGGCCACGATCGAAGATGCGTTCGCGGCCGGCGCCACGAAGATCAAGCTCGATGCCAAGAAGCTGACCGCGATCGCGCCGGAGGCGCTACGCTATCTCGCCTTCCTGATCGAGCGCCGCGGCGACAGTTTCGATCTTTCGATCGTCAACGCCAAGGGCGATGTCGGCAAGGTCATTCTGGAAAGCGAAATCGTCGAGACGATCGGCTGAGGCGGGAAAGGATCAGTGATGCTCCTGGGCTTGTTCTTCCTCGATCCCCTTGGACAGCCATTCGGAGGCTTCCACCATGTCGGCGAGGCCCTTCAGAAAGGTGATCAGCCCCAAGAGGATCACGCCTTCACGGGCGCCGATGACGCTCTCGAAATCGGTAAAGATTTGCGCAAAGGCTTCGGCGATACCGCTGAAGAAAAGGCCAAGCCCGGTCAACAGCGTCATCACCGGGTGGCGGGCGATCGGGGCGATATAGCGGCTGACGAAGGCGTGGATTCTTACTCGCACGGAGTGGCTGAGATAGCGGACCCAGATGCTGCGTTGTTCACGCGTCGGAAGATGAACATGCGTGTGCGAAAAAACATTGTCAGTCATCGTTGCGTCCCCATCGTCAGGACAACCCTTACCGCACGTCCTCTAAGCTGGCGGCTGCCCGTTTCATGCGCTGACGGCGACGCTAAGGCAGTCTCGTTAACAAGAATATGCATGGCGCCGGTTGATCGGAACGGAGGGTTAACCGCCCGCAAACGGCGCGCCTGACATCATCCGGACATGGCTGTCGGTCGCTCCGGACAAAGCTCATATGTCATCGCATTCTGGAAAGGACATCCGAAAATGGCGACCAAGAAGATTCTGGCAGTCATGTCCGAATGGGGCTACTGGGGCATCGAGCTCGTCGGTCCCCTGAGGAAGCTCGAAGCCGCCGGCTATAGCTTCGATTTCACCACGCCGAAGGGCAAGCGCTCGCCGGCTTTGCCGCCGAGCTATGACACAAACTATATGGATCCGCCGCTTGGCGTCTGCGTGACGACGCCGGAGGATGCGGAACTGGTCAAGGCCTTCGAGGCGACCAACCGCACGGACAATCCGATCAACCTGTCGGCCTGGTTCCCGGAGAGGCCCTATTATTCGGCCGAGTCCTTTCTCCGCAAGCTCGAAGCCTATTACGAAGCCCGCAAGGCGTCGCAGGCCGAAGCGGCCCAGAAATATGACGCCGTCCTGCTGGTCGGCGGCAGCGGTCCGATCATCGACATGGTCAACAATCAGCGCGTCCATGATCTCGTGCTCGGCTTCCATGCCGCCGGCAAGCCGATCGGGGCGATCTGCTATGGCGTGGCAACGCTGGTCTTCGCCCGCGATTTCAACGAGCGCCGGGCAATCATTCGCGGCAAGCATGTCACCGGCCATTGCATCGAATACGATTATCATGACGGCACCGGCTTCATGGGCACCGATTTCAACATGGGTCCGCCACCTTATGTGCTGGAATATATCCTTGCCGATGCGGTCGGTCCGGAAGGCCAGTATCACGGCAATTTCGGCAAGCGCACTTCCGTCATCGTCGACTATCCGTTCATCACCGCCCGCTCGCTGCAGTGCAGCCACGAATTCGGCGAGCGCTTCGTCGACGTGCTCGACAACGGCCTCAAGCGCTCGGGATGGTGAGCATGGCGCGCACGGGCCACAGAGCGATCCTGGAGCAGTTCGTCGCCGATGGGCTGACGCATATCTTCGGCAATCCCGGCACCGTCGAGCAGGGATTGCTCGACGCAATGAGCAATGTGCCGGAACTGCACTATATCCTGACACTGCAGGAGACGATCGCCGTGATGGCGGCCGATGCGCATGCGCGCGCCACCCGCAAACCGACCGTGGTGCAGATCCATTCGACACCGGGGCTCGGCAATTCCATCGGCGCGCTCTACCAGGCCATGCGCGGCCATAGCCCGCTGGTGGTGATTGGCGGCGATGCCGGCCTCGCCTACCAGAATCTCGATGCACAGATGGCAGGCGACCTCGTCGCCATGGCCAAGCCAGTGACCAAATGGTCGACCATGGTCGTGCATCCGGCCTCGCTGCTGAGGACGCTCAAGCGCGCCATCAAGATCGCCGCGACGCCGCCGATGGGACCGGTCTATGTCTGCCTGCCGGAGGATATTCTCGACGCCGAGGCGGTCGAGGCGGTCGTGCCGACATTGATCCCCGACACAGACGTCATGCCTTCCGCCGCCTTTATCGAACATGCCTCGGAATTGCTGGCGAATGCTCAGCGACCACGCATCTTCGTCGGCGACGGCATTGCCTGGGACGGCGCGCAGAAAGCGCTCGTACGGCTCGCCGAGACGCTTGGAGCACCTGTCTGGGGCGTCGATGCCGGCGACGAGAACATGCCGCCCGGCCATCCGCTCTGGGCCGGGCAGACCGGCCATATGTTCGGTTTCCAGTCCAAGCCGATCACCGAAGGCGGCGATGTCAATCTGATTGCCGGATCCTATGTGCTGCCGGAAGTGTTTCCCGAGCTCGGCACGATTTTCGCCGCCGGCGCCAAGGTGATCCATGTCGATCTCATTGCAGACAACATCGCCAAGAACCATCCGGCCGATCTTGGCGTCATCGCCAGTCCGAGGCTGACACTGGACGTGCTTGCAGATGCCGTGGAGCGCAAGCTCTCGACAGGACGCAAGACGGCGATCGTCACGGCAGTGAAGGACGCGGGCGAAAAGAAGAAGGCGGCGGCCGACGCGGTGCTTGCCAAGGACGCGACGCTCAGCGGCACGCCGCTGCAATTCGCCCAGTTCATGCGGGTGCTCGGCCCGAAAATCCCGGCCAATGCGCTGGTCTTCGACGAGGCGCTGACGTCTTCGCCGGAACTCACCCGGCATCTGCCGCCGCTCCAGGAAAACTCCTTCTTCCAGGTCCGCGGCGGCTCGCTCGGCACGGCGATGGCCGGCGGCATCGGGCTGGCGGTTTCGGATCGCAGCCGCCCGGTCTTCACCTTTTCCGGCGATGGCGGCGGCATGTACACCGTCCAGGYGATCTGGTCGGCGGCACGGCACGATCTCAATGTCGTCTTCGTCATCTGCTCCAACCGTTCCTACAAACTGCTGCAGCTCAACCTGCATCAGTTCCGCGAGGAGCGCGGACAAGAACAGGGCGCCTATCCCCTGTCCTTCGATCTTTCCAAGCCGGAACTCGGCTTTGTCGAGATGGCGGCGGGCATGGGCGTTCCGGGCGTGAAAGTGGCGACGGAAGCGGACATTGGTCCCGCCGTCGAAAGGGCGCTCTCGGAGCGTGGGCCGTTCCTGATCGATGTGGCGATCCGCGGCGACGTGCATCCGGAACTGATCGGCGTCGCCTGCGGGCACTAGCGGAATTTGAGGGGCAAGCACATGGCCAAGACGGTCGCCATCCTGATCGAGTCGGACTATTACGAGCACGAGATCTGGTACTACCACTACCGCTTCCAGGAAGCCGGTATCGAGGCGCGCTTCGTCACCCGGCTCTGGGGCCAGCCGAGCATCACCTTCAAGGGCCATGAATATCATGCGCCATTCGAATGCCATGACAGTTTCGAGGAACTGGATGTAGCCGGCCTCGCCGGCGTCATCGTGCCGTCGGGTATAGTGGCCGACCGGTTGCGCTATACCGACGATCTGAAGAAAATGCCGCCGGCAAGTGCCTTCCTCAAGCGGGCCTTCGACAATCCCAACGTGATCAAGGGCATTATCTGCCATGGCCTCTGGCTCTGCGCGCCGGATACGTCGATGGTCAGGGGTCGCAAACTGACCTGCCATCCCAACCTTTACGGCGATGCCATCGCTTATGGAGCGCAATATGTCGATGAGGACCTGGTCGAGGACGGTGACCTGATCACCGCGCGCACCGGCGGCCACGCCCATTTGCTCGCTCCCGCAATCATCGCCCGCCTTTCTTGACGCCTGGAGTCCGCCATGTCCACCACCGATCAGACCCGCGCCATCGCCGCCGAATGGTTCGATGCGCTGACCCACCGACGCTATGAAGAGGCATTGTCCTGCCTCGACCCGAATGTCGAATGGATCAACTACAAGATTTTGCCGGGCTATAACGACGAGATGCCCTGGATCGGCACCGTGCACGGACCTGCTGCCGTCGTCGACACCCTGAAAATCTTCACCGGCGTCTGCGACGTCAAGAAGGAAGAACTGGTGAAGCTCATCGTTGACGGCGAAGAGGCCGCTGGCATCATTCACGAGATTTCCAGGGTCAAGGCAACCGGCATGAAGTTCGAGATCGAATTCATCCAGTGGCTGACGATCCGTAGCGGCAAAATCGTCCGCTGGAAATCCTATACCGACCCCTCGCCGATCCTGAAAGCGATCGAGGGAGATGCCTCATGACAGGCGCGGAAAAGACCGGTCACCATGGATCGCATAACGCGCCTCGGCTCAAAGCCTGGCTCGAGGCGATGAAGAACAATGACGGTGCGGCAGTCGTCGCCGGCCTCGCCGACGGCGTGGTCTTCGAGACGCCGTCGGATGAATGGGATGCGATCATTCCCTATATCGGCAAGGCCGAAGGCAAGGAGGCGGTGCTTGCCGGTTTTGGCAAGCGGGCGAAGGTGGTCGAGACTGTCGCGCTCGACATCCTCGCGTCTGCTGCCTCCGGCAGGCATGGCTATGCGGAGATGCATTCGCGCGAACGGTTGATCGATAGCGGCCGCGAATTCGACATCCACAGCCTGCATCTTTTCACGTTCGACGAAGCCGGCCGGATCGCGCATTGGCAGTCCTTCTTCGATCCCGATCCGGAAACCGCAGCGCTCGCCGCCGACCTGCCGGCGCGGTTCATCACCGCTGTCGGACATAATGATCTCGACGCGGCGAAACTCTATCTCGGCCAAGGCGTGCATGCCGACGCCGTCGACAGGGACAGCGGCCTGTCCGGGCTGATGATGGCGGCCTGCCGCGGCTTTGCCGACATGGTCGAGCTTTTGATCACCCATGGCGCCAATGTGAATTTCGCCGATGGCGGCGGCGGCGCCACGGCGCTGCACAAGGCAGCACAGGCCGGATCGCTGCTGATCGCCACAGCGCTCGTGAAAGCCGGCGCCTTCGTCGATTCTGTCGCCGCGACCACCGGGCATACGCCGCTGATGGATGCGATCTGGTTCGGGGCGGTCGATGTCACCGGCTTCCTGCTCGACAGCAATGCGTCGCTGAAAGTGATATCGAGCTATGGCTTTTCGATCGACGACCATTTCGCCTACGAGGAGAAAGTCAACACTGCACAGACCGATGCCTTCAAGGCGATCAAGCAGCTGTTCGACGCCCGCCGCGCCCGTGACGAGAAGGCGGTTAGAGATCAGGTGCTGATGGCAGCCGTGGTCGCCAACGACCTCGACGGCGTCAAAGCCGCGCTCGCCAACGATGCCGATGTCAACGAGCGGGCGCCGATCACCGGCGGCTTCAACAATGGCCATACGCCGCTGCATGTGGCGGCGCGCGAGGGCAAGACGGACATTGTCGCCGTGCTGCTGCCAGCCGGCGCCGACGTCAATGCCGTCGAGCCGACCTTCACGGCGGTGCCGCTGCACAAGTCGGTCTATAACGGACATGTCGAGATCACCCGCATGCTGGCGCATTCGCCAGGCGTCAACCTCGATTTCCAGGGCGCGTCGAATGGTTATTCGCCTTTACATGACGCCATCTGGCATGGCTATGCCGAATGTGCCGACATTCTCGTCGCCGCCGGCGCCCGTGTCGACCGCCCCGGCCATGACGGGCTGACGCCCCTCGACCTCGCCCGCCGGACATTCGGCGACGACCACCCGACCACCCGCGCTATCGCGGCGCGGTTCAATGCGCAATCGTGAAGAAGGAAACACGCTATGCTGTTCTACGTGCAGATGAGATGGAATTACGAAGGCCGCATCACGCTGGAGGACCTGTGGGATGTCGAGTCGGCCGAGGCTGATCACGCCCAGGAAACCATCGACAGCGGCATGGTCAAGGGCATCTGGAAGGTCGCGGCCCAGAAGCGTGTCATCGCCGTCGTCGACGTTCCGAGCGCCGAAGAACTCGACCGCACCGCGCTCGGCCGGTTGCCGATGAAGGAATATCTCGAATTCGAGGTCGTCTGGCCGTTGCGCGACTATCTTGGCTTCGCCGATGACGTGAAGAAGCACTACAAAGTCTAGCGATCCGCCTTTCCATGCCGGCCGGGGCTTTCCCCCGGCCATGCCCATCCAAGGAGGCTCTCATGATCCATCAGCACATCGTCGCAAGCCCCAAACCGGGGATGAGCGAGGCCGCATTCCAGGACTACTGGCTCAACGTACATGCAGTGAAATTCGCGTCCAAGATCCCGCAGATCAAGCGCTATAAGATCGACTTGCGCGTCGATTGGGCCGGTCAGACGGGCGCGCCGCTGTGGAGCGGCATGGCGGAAATCTGGCTGCGGAACGACGAGGAGCAACTGGCCTCGCTGCAGACGCCCGAATTCCTGCAGGGCGCACGACTGGACGAGCCTAACTGGGCGGCGTTCTGGAACTCGCAGGTGCTCGACACCGACGCGCATACCATTCTCGACAGGATGGGTGAGACGGCACCGGCCGGGGCAGTCAAGCTGTTTGCCTTCATCCGCCGCGCCGAGGGCCTGAAGCGCGACGATTTCCGCAAACGCTATCCGGCGGAACAGGCCGAGAGGGCGAAGAACCTGCCGGGTCTGTTGCGGCACGACGTCTGCACGACACGAGACGGCTGGTATATGGTCGGCGAGCCGCGCTTCGATGCGGCGATCCATCTCTGGTTCGAGAATGCCGCTGCACTCGACAGCGCCTTCAAGACCTCGCCGGAAGCACTGCTGCCGGCCGACCCGACGCTGGTCGAGACGCGGTATAATTTCCCGCTGGCCTTCACAGAGCACTGGGTCATCGGGCCGGATGCGCGGGCCTGAAGTATTTCGGATTTGCCACATAAAAATACCCCCTCGCCCAGTCGGACGAAGGGGTATTGTTTTGAACAGACGTTGTCGATCAGCCGAAGCGGCCGGTCACATAGTCGCCGGTGCGCGGATTGGTGGGGGCGCTAAAAATCTTGTCGGTCTTGTCGAATTCGACCAGTTCGCCGAGATACATGAAGGCGGTGTACTGCGAGGTACGGGCCGCCTGCTGCATGTTGTGGGTGACGATGGCGATGCAATAGTCCGAGCGCAGCGACGAGATCAGCTCCTCGATCTTGCCGGTCGAGATCGGGTCGAGCGCCGAGGCCGGCTCGTCGAGCAGTAGCACCGAAGGCTTGACGGCGATAGCGCGGGCAATGCAGAGGCGCTGCTGCTGACCGCCGGAGAGGCCGAGGCCACTCTGGTGGATCTTGTCCTTGACCTCGTCCCACAGCGCCGCTTCGCGCAGAGCGGACTCGACGCGGTTGTTCATCTCGGCCTTGGAGATCTTCTCGTAGAGGCGGACGCCGAAGGCGACGTTTTCGTAGATCGACATCGGGAACGGCGTCGGCTTCTGGAACACCATGCCGATCTTCGAACGGAGGCGGTTGAGGTCCTCGTTCTTGTTGAGGATGTTGCGGCCGTCGAGCAGGATCTCGCCGGTGACCTGCTGGCCCGGATAGAGATCGTACATACGGTTGAAGGTACGCAGCAACGTCGACTTGCCGCAACCCGATGGGCCGATGAAGGCGGTCACCGTCTTGTCGCGGATCTGCATGTTGACACCCTTCAGCACCTCATGACCGTTCTGGTACTTGAAGCGGATGTTCTTGACTTCGAGCTTGACCGGCTGTTCGGCCTCGCGAATGGAGCTCGACAGCGTCGGATGCAGTTCGAGGTCGCGGGATGTATCGGACATGTTCATATCCCTTTTCCTTCTTCAGGCAGAGCGGTGGCCAGCGAACCAGCGGGCGACAATATTGAGTATAAGGATCGTGACGGTGATGAGCAACGCACCACCCCAGGCAAGGCGCTGCAGGGCTTCATAGCCGCCAGTGGCGAAGTTATTGATAACGACCGGCAGATTGGCCATCGAGTTATTGAGGTTGGTGGACCAGAACTGGTTGCTGCCGGCGGTAAACAGAAGCGGTGCGGTTTCGCCGGAGATACGGGCGACAGCCAGGAGCACGCCGGTGGTGATGCCGCTACGGGCGGAGCGCCAGACGACCGAGACCATGACCTTCCACTTGGGAGCGCCGAGCGCCGCAGCCGCCTCGCGCATGGTGTTGGGCACCAGGGCCAGCATGTCCTGCGTGGTACGATTGATGATCGGCACAGCGATCACCGCCAGCGCCACCGCGCCCGCCCAGGCCGACTGATGGCCGAAGGGAACGACCAGCAGGCCGTAGATGAACAGGCCGATGATGATCGACGGAGCCGACAGCAGGACGTCGTTGATGAATTTCGCCATCTCGCCGATCTTGGAGCCGCGCGAATATTCGGAGAGGTAGGTGCCGGCCATCAGGCCGATCGGCGTGGCAATGACGATGCCGATCAGCGTCATCATCAAAGAGCCGAAGATCGCGTTGGAGAGACCGCCGCCATCGTCGCCGGGAGGCGCGGGCGTCTCCTCGGTGAAAAGGCTCCAGTCGATGGCCGCCAGGCCCTTCCACAGCAGCGTGAAGAGGATCGCCGCGAGGAAGAACAGGCCGAAGGCGGTGGCGACCATCGACAGTGCGATGGCAACCCGGTTGGTGGCATAACGGCGTGATACTAGGGACATGGCTGAGCTCAGAATTTTTCCGCGCGACCGATGAGGAATTTCGCCAGCGCAAGTACGGTGAAAGTGATGAAGAACAGGATGAGGCCCAGTGCGACAAGGCTCGATGTGTAGAGGTCGCTGGTCGCCTCGCCGAATTCATTGGCGATCGCGGCCGAGATGGTCGTGCCCGGCAGCAGCAGGGAGGAGGTGATGGTGTGCGAGTTGCCGATGACGAAGGTGACTGCCATCGTTTCGCCGAGTGCACGGCCAAGACCAAGCATGACGCCGCCGACCAGGCCGAGACGCGTATAGGGGAAAACGATATTGCGCATCACCTCCCAGGTCGTCATGCCCATGCCGTAAGCGGATTCGCGCAGCATGACCGGCGCGGTGCTGATGACGTCACGGGTGATCGAGGTGATGAACGGAATGATCATGATGGCAAGGATGATGCCCGCCGTGAACATGGTGTAGCCGTAAAAGGTGTTGGCCGGGCTGGTGGAGAACAGCGCGCCGAGAAGCGGCACCTGGCCCAGCGTTTCGTTCAGAACCGGGAAGATATCGTTCTGCAGGATCGGCGCAAGGACGAAGAAACCCCACAGACCGTAGATGATCGACGGGATGCCGGCGAGCAGCTCGATCGCAGTCCCGATCGGGCGGCGGAGCGCCGGCGGGCAGATTTCGGTCAGGAACATGGCGATGCCGAAGCTGACCGGCACGGCGATGATCATGGCGATGATGGAGGTCACCAGCGTGCCGACGATCGGGGCGGCGGCGCCGTAAATATCCTTGGACGGGCTCCAGCGCTCGTTCCAGAGAAAGGAGATGCCGAACTGGTTCCAGGCCGGCCAGGCTTCCACGACGAGAGAAACGAGGATGCCCAACAGGACGAGCACGACGATGACGGCGGACAGCCATGTCAGGTTGACAAAGATGGAGTCCTGCATCCGGAGGCGACCGGAGCGGTTCTCTTCGGTGGCGAGGGAGGAAGGAATAGTCTCTGGTGCGACGGAAACCACAGGCATGTACCTTGAATTGACGACTATGACCCAGGGCGGAAAATCGGGGCGGGCAACGAATGCCCGCCCCTTTTTCACGGATTAGTAAATGGACTTGCCGTCCTTCATGATGTTCTTCTTCCAGGAGGCTTCGACGAGCTTGACGATGCTTTCCGGGATAGCAACGTAGTCGAGGCTCTTGGCAGTCGCCTTGCCGTCCTTATAGGCCCAGGCGAAGAACTTGAGGGCTTCCTTGGCAGCATCGGCATCGTCCGGGTTGTTGTGGATCAGAACCCAGGTCGAAGCAGCGATCGGCCAGCTCTTGGCGCCAGCCTGGTCGGTGATGATGACGTGGAAGTTCTTGGCACCGGCGAAATCGGCATTGGCAGCGGCGGCAGCGAAGGCTTCCAGCGACGGCTTCACGACCTTGCCGTCATGGTTGACCATGCGGGCGAAGCTGATCTTGTTCTGGATAGCATAGGCGAATTCGTTGTAGCCGATGGCGCCAGCAGTCTGCTTGACGGTGTTGGCAACGCCTTCCGAACCCTTGGCGCCGAGGCCGAGCGGCCATTCGACAGCGCTGTCGGAACCGATCTTGTCCTTCCAGTCAGCCGAGACCTTCGAGAGGTAATTGGTGAAGTTGAAGGTCGTGCCCGAACCGTCCGAGCGGTGAACGACGACGATCGCCTGTTCCGGCAGCTTCAGCTTCGGGTTCAGGGCGACGATGGCCGGGTCGTTCCACTTGGTGATCTGGCCGAGGAAGATCGCGGCAAGGGTCTTGCCGTCGAGGATCAGTTCGCCCGGCTTGACGCCGTCGATGTTATAGATCGGAACGATGCCGCCCATGATCATCGGGAACTGGGTAAGGCCGTTCTTGGTGAGATCTTCGTCGCTGAGCGGCTTGTCGGTCGCGCCGAAGGTCACGGTCTTGGCTTCGACGGCCTTGATGCCGCCGCCCGAACCGATCGACTGATAGTTCAGGGCGATGTCCGTCTTCTTCTTGTACTGGACGCTCCACTTGGCGAAGACGGGATTGATGAAGCTCGAACCTGCGCCCGAGATGTCGGCTGCGAAGGCTGCGCCGGCCAGCGAGACGCTGACGGCCACGACGGCAGCGCCGCCGACGATTTTCCTGATGAAGCTCACGGATTCTCTCCTGGATCGTGGGAATTTTATACCCGGCACCTTTTCCGGTGTCCGTGGGCGACCTACTCCCGTCACATGAAGCTTTTGTGACAGTTAGATGTCAGTCCCGCGATGCCTGTTTGATGGGCTTGGCAAGAAACTCGTCTTGAGCACCACAAATTTTCCGGAGGGTGTAATGTCCGGCGTGAGGCTCCTGAAGTCAAAATCACAGGATTTGATAATTATCTTCAAACGGTTATGTCGCCGTCCTCGCGCGCATGAAGAGCTTCCTCAAGCATCTCCGCATGAAGCAATACATTGCATTTTTTGAACATGACGCCGGAGATTCATTAAAGTTCGGCCAATCTGAAAATAACTCTCCTTGTGCGTCAATTTGCCCTATCGCTAGACCTTGATTTTGACGCCATCGGCGAGACGACATGCGCAAAGCAGCGACGGAAGACGCGGTCTCGTTCCTCTCGGCGCGGCATTCCGTTGAATGGAGCGGCGGATGAACTCGTTTCCGATCGGGTGCGCACAGGGTGTTCCCGATCAAACTCTGTCCAGCAGCGCGGCTGTCTATTTCAGCCGATGCGCTTCAAATCGCCGATCAATGTCGGCAGCAGTTCCGACACTGTCGGATGGATCGGCACCGACCATTGCAGCACGTCATAGGGCGTGCGGGCATTCATCGCATCGATGACGCCGTGGATCACCTCGTCTCCCTCGATGCCGAGGATCGCCGCACCAAGGATCTGCTTCGTTTCCGCGTCGGCGACGATTTTCATGAAGCCCTGGGTCTCGGCCTTTTCCACCGCCCGCCCGACCCGGCTCATCGGCCGGGTCGAAACGAGTATCGGCCGACCCGTTTCCCGCGCCTGGCGTTCGGTCATGCCGACGCGCCCGAGCGGCGGATCGATATAAAGCGCGTAGGCCGGTATTCGTGAACTGAGCTTGCGGTCGCCTCCATCGAGCAGATTGGCGGCGACGATCTCGAAGTCGTTGTAAGAGGTATGGGTGAAGGCCCCGTGGCCGTTGCAATCGCCGAGCGCCCAGATGCCCTCGACATTGGTGGAGAGCCGGTCGTCGACCTTGATAAAGCCGCGTGCGTCCGCCTCGATGCCGGCAGCATCCAGCCCGAGATCGTCCGTGTTGGGCTTGCGGCCGACAGCGACAAGCACATGGCTTGCGACGATCCGCTCGCCATTGGCGCTAACGGCAATGTCGCCAGCGGATTTCGCGAAGGACAGATTCGAGACACCGGTGCGGATGGCAACGCCTTCATTGCGCATGATGTCGGCGATGGCATCGGAAATATCCTCGTCCTCGCGCGATGCCAGCTTTGTGCCGCGCTCGATCACGGTGACCTCGGCGCCGAACCGGCGGTACATCTGGGCGAATTCAAGCCCGATATAGCTGCCGCCGATCACCGCGAGGTGTCTTGGCAAGAGGTCAAGTTCTATGATCGTCGTGCTCGTCAGATAGGGCACCTCGGCGAGGCCGGGGAAATCGGGGATCGAAGGCCGCGCCCCGACATTCAAGAAGATCTGCGGCGCGGTCAGCGTCTCGCCGTTGACGCTGATTATCCTTGGCGCTTCGAAGCGAGCCTGCCCGCGGATGACAGTCATCGTATCCATGCCGGCGAACCAGGATTCGAGACCGTTGCGAGCGTTGAGTGTCACGGTTGCAGCGCGGGCGCGCACCGCCTTCATGTCGATACCAACGCCGCCCGCAAGCATCACGCCGTAATCGGCGGCGCGGCGGGCGACATGCGCGGTCCGGGCGCTGGCGACCAGCGTCTTGGTGGGCATGCAGCCGGCATTCACACAGGTGCCGCCGACAAACTTGCGTTCGATCAGCGCCACCTTGCGGCCCATTGCGGCCATGCGTACGGCAAGGGACGGCCCGGCCTGGCCGGCGCCGATGAAGATCGCCTCGAATTGCCTCATGGCGCGGCCACTGCGATCAGGACGACGCCGGCAGCCGCAACCATACCAATCAGCAATGCAAGCAACAGAATCATGGTTGTCCTCTCATGTTAAAAGGCGTCCCGATTCCTAAAGAGCAAGCGCCGTCAAACGGCGCCGTCCCGAGGGTTGTAGCAGTCCATAGGAATTCCGGAAAGAGGCACCGAGCGGCTCGTGCCGCTACAAAGTACCGGTTTTGATCGGCTGACGTCGTGGCGAACGCCTCATCGAGGCATAGTCTATGCCATAGGGGTCATTTCGGCAGACAGCAAAACGCCCGCTTCGTCAGCGGGCGTTTTGCTTTGAATTGGGCTTCGTTTACCGCAGCGTGGCGCGGACGACGACCGGAATCTGCTCCCGGGTAATGCCGAGATCCTGCAGCGCGTGGCTGCTGAGACGGCCGAGTTCGGTAACGGCGCGGCGATAGTTGATCCAGTTGTTGACGGTGCGGACGACGCTCATGATGATCCCCTTTCGTGGGTTCGGTTGACGTCGGCTTCCGTTCATTCGGCCCGGCGTCTTGATGACCAATATCTGGGGATCAGCCTGACACAGCAGTAGACGCATGGAACTCAAATCACCCATGCAACGAGTGCATATCGTCATCTCAAACCTGGAAATTCCCGGGCATCAAGCGGGCGCGCGCGACACCGACGGCTTTGGCGCCGCCGGCACATCACGCAAGCAATGGGTAACGGGTGGGCAGGAAATTCCTGCCCACCCCGCAAGATTATTTGTCGAGCTGCTTGGCATTTTCCGCCGTGATCGCGGTCGTGTCGACCGTCACCGTTGCCGGCACCGTGGTGGCGCAATCCAGAAGGATCGACTTGGCCATGTCGATCGCCTCCTTGGCGCCGGTCGGATATGTGAACGTCGCCGACCAGTCGCCCTTGGCGACGGCCTTGATGCCGCCTGCAGGTCCGGGGAGGCCATCCGTGCCGATGATTTTGACGGTCTTGCCGGCGCTCTTTGCAGCGAGCAGCGCGCCTGCAGCCATCATGTCGTTGCTGGCATAGACCATCTTGATGTCGGGATGTGCCTGCAGCATGGCGGCGAAGGCCGTCTGCGCCTTGTCCGGCAGCCAGTCGGCAGCCTGTTCGGCGGCGATGGTGATCTTGGTATTGCCCTTCACGCCGTCCTTGAAGCCATTGAGCCGCTCGACCGCAGGCGTGGAGCTCGGCAGGCCTTCCAGCACCGCCACTTCGCCACCCTCGGGCAGAAGCGTCTTGGCCGTGTATTGGCCGGCGGCGAAGGCGATCTTGTAATTGTCGCCGCCGATGAAAGCCGTATAGTCCTTGCCCGGATCGCCGTTGGTCTTGCGGTCGAGTTCGATGACCGGAATGCCTGCGTCCATGGCGCGCTTGACGGCGGGCGTCAGCGGTGCTGCCTCGAAAGGCGAGATCAGCAGCAGATCGACCTGCTGGGTGATGAAATTGTCGACCTGCGACGTCTGGGTGTTCACATTGCCGGCGCCGTCGGCGATCTGCAGCGTGAATTGCGGCACATCCTTGGCGGCGGCGGTCAGCTCGTCATTGACATGCTGGCGATAGGGCTCGGCATTGTTGGCTTGCGAAAAGCCGATGACGAACTTGCCGTCCTTGGCGCAAGCCTTGACGAGCGGATTTGCCGCATAAGCGGTCCCCGTGATTGCCAGGCAGGACCCTGCCAGAAGCACGACCTGGAAACCGCGCTGAAATTTGCCTGCTTTCCTGTCCATATCTCTCTCCTCCGTTTAGGCCCGTGCGGGCCTCTCCTCAAGCTTGGATACCGCCGCCTGGCACTACCTCCCCAATCCCTCGCGGCGACGAACGAGGGATTGAAGCACGGCCGCCAGCACGATGATCGCCGCTGTCGCCAGCAGCTGCATCGCGGGCGTGATATTGTTGAGCTGCAGGATGTTGGCGAGCGCACCGAGCATGATCGTGCCGGCCACCGTGCCCACCATCGAGCCTGCGCCGCCGAACAGGCTGGTGCCGCCAATGACCACCGCTGCGATGGCCGTCAGTTCGTAACCCATGCCGTCATTGGCGCTGCCGAAATTGAACTGGCCGGCATGGACGATGCCTGCAAGCGCCGAGGCAAAGCCGGTGATCGCATAGACTGCGATCTTGATGGCCGAGACCGGCACGCCGGATATGCGCGCCGCCCGCTCGTTGCCGCCGACGGCGAAAACATAACGGCCGAAGCGCGTCAGGTTGAGCGCCAGCGTCGCCACGCCGGCGAAGACGATGAAGACAATGGTCGCCACCGGCACGACATTGCTGAACAGCCGCTCGCCGAGCACGGCGAAAATCGGTGGCGCAAGACCGGGTCCGTCGCCATAGGATATGTTGATATACTGGTTGTTGGAAACCATCAGCGCCAGTCCACGCGCCGCCTGCAGACCGGCAAGCGTGACGATGAAGGGCTCGAGGCGAAAACGGCTTGAAATCGCGCCCTGGATCAGGCCGAACACGGTTCCCATCAGCAGCACCGCAAGAATGGTGGCGATGAGGCCGAAGCCGCCGGAAACCATCATTATCGCGGTCACCACGCTCGAAAGCCCCAGAACCGCGCCGACCGAGAGGTCGATACCCGCCGTGATGATGACGAATGTCATGCCGACCGCAATGATGCCGGTTTCCGAAACGGCGCGGATGATGTTGGCGACGTTGTCCGGGGCAAGAAAAATGATTTTTCCGTGCCGCTGCGGCGAGAATATGATGCCGCCGAGGATCACCAGGATCAGTCCGATCAGACTCTGGAACCGGACGACCAAAGCGAGCGGATCGCGACGCCGAGCCGGGGCAGCAACGGGACCGTCAATCGTGGTATTCTGTTCAGACATCAGGCCTCCCTGCCGTTTGCAGCGGCGAGCACCGTGTGCTCGTCGACGCCGCCCTTGAATTCCGCTACGTTCCGGCCCTGCCGCAGCACCACGATGCGGTCGCAGAGGCCGATCAATTCGGGCATTTCGCTCGATGCCACGAGAATGCCGAGGCCATCGCCGGCCAGTTGCCGCAGGCGCGCATAGATCTCGCCCTTCGCGCCGACATCGACGCCGCGTGTCGGCTCGTCGAGCAGCAGCAGGCGGGGATTGCCCAGCACTTCCTTGGCCAGCACCACTTTTTGCTGATTGCCGCCGGACAACGCACCGACCGCGATGTCGCTGTTGCGCGGCCGGATGTCGAACTGCGCGAAGGATGCCTTGATCGCCTCGGCCTGGCGCCGCTCGGATATCAAGCCGTTCGGGGAAATGCGCCGGATGATCGACATGACGAGGTTGAGACCCACCGCCATGCGCAGCATCAATCCGCTGCCGCGCCGATCGTCGGTGACGAAAGCGAGGCCCGCCCTGCGCGCCGCCGCGACCGATTTCAGCTTGACCGGCCTGCCGTCGATCTCGACCTGGCCCTGCCAGCGGCCGGAGGGGCCGAGACCGTAGAGCGCGCTGAGCAATTCCGTCCGCCCGGCGCCCATCAGGCCCGCAAGTCCGACGATCTCGCCGGCATGCACATCGAGGCTGATCTCATCCGGAGCCTGCCAGCCCGGTGCGGCGCGCCGCTGCCGAAAGCTCGCCTGGTTGAGATGCAGCAGCGGCTTGCCGACGCCCGTCGCCCGCTTCGGATAGAGCTCTTCAAGCGGCCGCCCAACGAGAAGCCTGACCAATTCCGCCTGCGGCGCCTGCGGGCCGGTAATGCCGGAAACCTTGCCGTCACGCATCACGGTGACGCGATCGGCGATCTGCGGCACTTCCTCCAGCCGGTGCGAAATATAGATGATGCCGACGCCGCTGGCGCTCAGACGGCGCATGATGGTGAACAGGCGCTCGACCTCGCTGACCGTCAGCGCTGCGGTCGGCTCGTCCATGATCAGCAGCCGCGACGCGTAGGACAGTGCCTTGACGATGGCGACGACCTGGCGCTGGCCGATCGGCAAGTCGGAGACCAGCCGTGCCGGATCGATCGCCAGGTCGATCGCTTGCAGCCGCTTGCGCGCCTCTGCCAGCATCGCCGCCCTGTCGAGCATGCCGCCGGGGCGCATCAGTTCCCGGCCGAGGAAAAGGTTGGAGGCCACGTCCAGGCTGGGCACCAGATCGAGCTCCTGGAATATCGTGGCGATGCCGGCGGCCTGCGCATCGCGCGGGCTCGCAAACCGCACCGGATGGCCATCGATGCGGATCGTGCCCTCGTCCGGCGCATGCACGCCGGACAGCAGATTCATGAGGGTGGACTTGCCGGCGCCGTTCTCGCCCAGCAAGGCATGGATCTCGCCGGCCTTGACATCGAAATCAACGCCGCGAAGCGCCTGGACGCCGCCGAAATGCTTGACCGCGCCGATGACGGAAAGCAGTGACTCGCTCATTTCGGAACTCCGCAGGATTGGCGCGTTCGCAATGCCGGTTTCAAGCGAACCGTGCTTGGCGGTCTCTCCGGGGACGCGATCCGCCTGATCAGCAGATCCGCCGCCTGCCGGCCGAGTTCAGCGCATGGCTGTGCCATCAGCGTCAGGCGCGGCTCGAAATAGTCGGCCCATTCGAAATCGTCGATGCCCAGCACGGATAGATCCGACGGCACATGCAATTGCCGCTCGCGAACGGTGCGCATCAACCCAATCATTGCCAGATTGTTGCCGGCGATGATCGCGGTGGGCGGCTCCGGCAGCGACAGCAGGATATCGGCGGATTGCGCCGCGTCCGCGGTGGTACTGCTGCCGTCCCGGATAAAATGCGGCAGGACTGTCAGCCCGCGAGCCTCGACCGCGGCATTGAAAGCCGAAATGCGCTCCGTCGTTGTGGTGAAACCCGGCTGGCCGCCAATGAATCCGATGCGCTTATGCCCGAAAGACACCGCGTGATCGACCAGTTCGGTGATCGCTGCGGCATTGTCGGTGCCGATCTGGTCGAACCGTTCGTCAGGCAATCGGTCGACCAGCGCACAAGGCAGGCCGCGCTCGAAGAGATAGTCCAGCGACTTCTGCGGTTCGGCGGAGGGGGCAAGGATGATGCCGTCGACACGGCGCTGGTGCAGTTGCTGGACAATCGCCAGTTCGCGCGCGGGGTCGTCCTGCGTATCGCAGAGAAACACCGTAAGATCACGTCGCGAGCATTCCGCCTCGACGGCACAGATCACGTCGCTGAAATAGGGGTTCGAAATCGCCGAGATCGCAAGGCCCACGGTTCCCGTCGACGAAATCTTCAGCGATCGCGCCAGCGTATTGGGGATATAGCCGACCGCCTCCACGGCATCCTGGATTCGCCGGACCTTTTCCTCCGACACGAAGCGCGTCTTGTTCAGGACATGCGACACGGTGGAAACCGACACGCCGGCGAGTTCTGCAACTTTCGCAATCGTGGCCATCAGCGCGCCAATGGCCTCGCCGTTGTCATAACCGACATCATTAAATCCTCCCGGTCACCCTCGGCGGCCTCCACCACCATGGACACGCTAGCACCATCGATACGTTTGCGCAAACGTTTTCTAAATCGATTCAATGCCGATTTTCGCCAAATGCGGCGTTTCCGCCCGCCGAAGGTCGTGCGCCGGGCTGGCTCGAATTTTCAGTCAAATCAACGAAGCTGGCCACGTGGAGGCCATGGACCATTCCTGCTGCGGGCGTGCCATCGCTCCCACCGATTGAAAGTCCTGGACACCGCGGTCAGGGACCCGAACAAGAATTCTGTCCCGGACATGCATTTCGAGGTGATTAAAACGGACGGCAAGCCCGTCATATCAGTCATCCAAATGACGGCGAACCGCCGCAGGACGAAAAGATACGCCCGCCGACAGCCCAGGTCGGGACCTGAACAAGGAGCAGCCTAAGACATGAAGAAGATCGCGCTCACCGTCATCGCGGCACTGCTGCCGCTCAGCGCCTATGCCGCATCCGCGGCAGATCCCGTGCAGCGGATCATCGATCTCGCCAAAGCAACCTGGGCCACGACGGAAAACAACAACACACCCGGCTATTTCGACCAGCTCGACCGGGATTTCAGCAAAAGTTTTGCCAAGGTCTATCGCGAAGCAACGAAATATCCCGCTCTCGACGGCAGCGACTCACCTTTCGATTACGACGTGATCACGTCGAGCCAGGACGGCTGTCCGCTCCAGGATATCGGCGTCAAGAGCGAAGACGAAAAGGACGGCATGACGGTGGTCGACGCACGCTTCCGCCTGATGGCCTGCTTCGATGAGGCCGCCCAGAAAGCCAAGTTCAACGAGCTGAAATTCGATGTGATCACCGAAGACGGCAAGCCTGTGATCAACGACATCCACCGCAAGACCGACGACGGCAAATGGGATTCGCTAGTCGCCGAGATGAAAGAGGACATCAAAGTGGGCCAAGCTCCGCAATAGCGTCGCTCAAATGGCTGTAAGCCGTTCGGCATGCTTCACATCACGATGAAGTCCGATGCCGACAGATGTAGGTGTGCGGCGAGCGTGGAAAAATGTACGCTATGCGCCCCTCCACTACCGTCCGCGTCGTAGAACAAATCACCGCTCTCTCTGTCATAGATGATTTGCGCATGGTCGGCTTCTGCCTTGCCGTTCGCGTTTTCGACAAAAGCCTCGGCAAAGAGTTTGCCTGGCGTTAGCGCCGCAAAGACGGTGCTGTCGAGCTGGAGATGGTCGACAGCCGGGTTGAAGTCGAGGATGGTGTCCGCATTGGCGCCGAGCTTGTCGTCGAAAACGAAGCTGTCATGACTTGCGGCGGCGCTCAGAGTCTCCGCTACACCGCCGCCGTCGAGCATATGGGATGCGGTTCTGCCGTGGAGATGGTCGGTTCCTGACGTGCCGCCGGAAGGATCGGCCTTTGCGCCGGACTGCTCATTCGCCGTCGTTGTCAGTACACCGGATGCGCTCAGCTGCATGCTTGCCCTGGCATAATGACCCGCAAATGTCAGGCTGCCGACATCCTTGCCGTGATCGGTGATAGACACAACCGTGTTCGCACCTTTGACCGCGACCTGGATCGCGGCGTTCTTGTCGAGGCCGCCAATGAAGATGCTGTTGTCCTCGGTAAAGCCATTTATCGTCGCATCCATCAAATTCGACTTGCCGAGGCTCAGATGCGCTCCCTTGCTTCCCGCGGCAAAGCTGATGTCGACGGTCTTGTCCTCGGCGTTGAGGATGAACTTGCCGGCCTTGCCGATCGTGACCTCGCCATCACCTTCGAGGGCGGCGGATACGCGCATCAAGCCGCCGCTCACCGACATGCTGGCAGTTTTCGAGACCGTGACGAAGTTGAAAGCCCCTGTCCCATTGTCCGAAACCGACAGGCGGCCATTCTTCTCGATCGTGACAAAGTCGAGAACTGCTGAGGAAAGGCCGCTCACCGACAGACTGCCATTCTTCCAGATCGAGACGTCCCTGAAGGAGGCGTCGGCATCGCCCGTCACCAACAAGCTGCCTTTGCCGTTCGCCTTGTCCTCCGCGCTGCCGAGGACGAGTTCGCGGCCGTCGAGGTGGCCGCCAAGCATATTGATTGAGCCTTTGCCGTTCTCGCCGACGCTGGTTGTCTTCGTGACATGAAGGTTGCACTGGCCGGAAACGCTGACACTGCCGCTGCCGCCAGTCTCGGCGCCCAGAACCAGATTCTTCAGGTTCGCTGCGCTGCCTTGTTCCAGGGATAGCGAGCCCTGGCCTTTGACGCCGAGAGTGACCGTACCTATGGACGACAATGCACTGCCGTTGACATCGATGTCGCCGCTTGCATGTGCCGCACTGCCGGCAACAAGGTTGAATGCGCTGACCTTGCCAAAGTCCTGGACGTCGAGGTCGCCCTGCTGCTTCTGCCCAAGCGTCAGCGTCCCGGTGAATTTCATCGTGCCGCCATCCACCAACAGGCCGCCGCCCTGCTGATGGCTGTGGGCCATGTCGACGACGGCACGGCCGTCCGTGACGATCTCTCCGCCCTTCGCCGCCAGGTTGCCCTCGAAACTGTTGCGCGATGCCGTCAGCTTGAACCCGCCCTGAAGCTCCAGCGTCGCGCCCTCGTTGACCAGGATGTCGCCCCAGTCGCCGATGAGCGAAGCCGCACCGGCGACGGTCATGGTGCCCCCGCCCATGTCCATGCCGGCGCTGCGGCTGTTGCCGACCACACTGAAAGTGGCCGCCGTCACGGTACCGCCGTCGATCTCGAGGTCCATGTCTTTTTTCAAGACGAACGCGTCCACGTCGAGGCTGCCATCGCTGATCCACCCGCCAAAGCCGCCGATACTGTCGGCATGGACATGCGCGCCGCTGATGTTGAAATTGCTGAGCGTGCCGGCATCGACATGCCCTCCGGCGAGCGTGCCCGCATTGATCGTTGTCGCGTTGAGCGTCCCGCCGGCAAATGTCACGCTCTGGACGGTCGTCGCCGTGAACACGCCACCATTCAGGCTCCCGCTGAGCCCGATACCCTGTATCGTACTGGCCGACAGCCCCCCGGTGACGGTCGCACCGTCGTCGAGCGTAAGGGTCTTGACGGTTTGCCCATCAGCGGTGACTGTAACATCGCTATCGATGACAGCATCGTCGCCGGCGCCCGGAAAACCCTTGTCGTCGGGACTGCCATCGGTCCAATGATCGGTGTCGTCGAAGTCACCGCTGCCATTCTGCCATCGCCATGAGGTCATTGTCGCCTCCTCCATCGAACTCCAATAGTTAGCCGCAACTACTCAACGCCGCACCCCACGATCAGGGTAGACGTTGTTGCGCAAGCAATCACCTCGCGGCGGTCTGGGGACAGAGATTGGGCCATTGAGATAGTCTCACCAACCATTGTTTCAGCCGACGGGGTGCCTCGGAGCCTCCCTTCGTTTGGAACCGTTGCTTTTTTCGAGACGAGCGGCGCCAGTCGTGCTTAATTGTTGAGCGACATGAGGGCCGGCATGAGTGAGACGCGCAAGATAGCAGCGATCCTGGTCTCTGACGTTGTCGGCTATAGCCGGCTCGCCGGCGCCGACGAGGATCGCATTCTGGCGCGGCTCAGGGCACTGCGCAGCGATCTCATCGATCCCACCATTGCGGTCTATCGCGGCCGCATCGTCAAGCGCACCGGCGACGGAAGCCTCGTCGAGTTCGGCAGCGTCGTGGAGGCGGTCCGCTGCGCCATGGAAGTGCAGAACGCCATGATCGAGCGCAATGCCGGGGTGCCGGACGATCGCCGTATCGAGTTCCGCATCGGCATTCACCTCGGCGACGTGGTGCAGGAGAACGATGGCGACCTGATGGGCGACGGCGTCAACATCGCCGCGCGTCTCGAAGGCATCTGTGAACCCGGCAATATCTGCCTTTCCGAGCAGGCCTATTGGCAGGTCAAGGCAAGGCTCGATCTGGCGATCAATGATCGCGGCGAAATACAGCTCAAGAACATCGCCGATCCGGTCCGCGTCTATTCGCTGCAGGTCGGCGTGCCGGCCGAGGCCAAGCCGGCCGCGTCCTTGGCCGTGGCTGCCAAGGAGATTGCTGCGCCGCGGCTTTCCCTGCCGGAAAAACCTTCGATCGCCGTGCTGGCGTTCCAGAACATGAGCGGCGATCCGGAGCAGGAATATTTTGCCGATGGCATGGTGGAAGACATCATTACCGGCCTGTCGCGGATCAAATGGCTGTTCGTGATCGCGCGCAATTCAAGCTTCGTCTACAAGGGCAAGGCTGTGGACGTACGGAAGGTGGGACGCGAACTCGGCGTCCGCTACGTTCTCGAAGGCGGCGTCCGCRAGGCTGGAAACCGCCTGCGCATCAGTGCCCAGCTTCTCGAGGCCGAGACCGGGACTCATCTGTGGGCCGATCATTACGACGGTGCGGTGGAGGATGTTTTTGCGCTGCAGGACCAGATCACCGACCAGGTGGTCGGCATCGTCGAGCCAAGCCTGCAACGCTCGGAAATCGAACGCTCCCGGCAAAAGCGCCCCGAAAGCCTCGATGCCTACGACCTCTATCTGCGCGCCGTGCCGCACATGGCAACAGTTATGCCTGCCGACGCCAGGATCGCCGCGGGGCTTCTCGAGGAAGCGCTCAGGCTTGACTCGGATTACGCTGCGGCGCACGCGCTGCTCGCCTGGTGCCATGAGATCTTTTTCACCCGCGGCGGGTTCGGCGAGGACGATAAAGCCGCAGGCGTCGGGCATGCGCGCGCCGTGATCGCCAGCGGCGCCGACGACGCGACGGCATTGGCGATCGCCGCGTTTACGCTCGCAATACTGGGACGAGACCGCACGACCGCGTTGAGCGCGCTCGAGCGCGCCTTGTCGCTCAACGCCTCATGCGCCACGGCGCTCTATTTCGGATCGTATATCAACGCCATTACCGGCAATCCCGACGCCGCGATCGCCCATGCCGAACGTGCGTTGCGGCTCAGTCCATTCGACCCTTTGGCGTTCATCGCGCATTGCTCGCTCGGAGCGGCGGCCGTGCAGGAGACGCGTTACGATGAAGCGGCATCGCACTTTGCCAAGTCGGTGCAGGCAAATCCCCGTTTCAGCTCGCTCTATTTCTTTCAGGCCGCATCGCTGGCGCTCGCAGGGCGCAAGCAGGAAGCAGGGTCGGTTGCGCAACGATTGCTCGAGCTGGAACCGGGATTTCGGACGCGCGTCGCCTTCGAAATCGGCATGGTGCCGGCCCTCGCCGACCGGCTCGCAGAAGGCGCAGGGATGCTGGGTTTGCCGGAATAGTTTGGCGGGCGGCGTCCATCGGCAGGATGACGGCGCCCTGTTGCCTGGAATGTGTTCCGGCACATGCAGGCAAATGCGCGGCTGCCCATGATATGCAGCCCGGCATTCCAAACATTCCCCACCTTCCAGGCAATCGCCTCCTGGCCGCCTGAAAATATCCATTCGGTCTCGCCCTGAGGGGCCGCTGACAAAACCATCGAGCGACATGGATATGGTCAAGATGAGGGCTCGGATCTGGACCGCCACAATCGGTGGTGGAGCCACAATCCTGTCATAGCAACATCGCGCGAAGTGCTGTAGTAAGGCTATCCATTGCAGCGACTGTCAGGAGGGGATTGAAATGGTCACCGTAACCGTAGCATCGCAGGGATTGGACGAGGGAACCAGTTTTCTCGGCGACATTTACCAGTTGCTCTTCAACAGCAGTGCGACCTTTACCCGCAATGCCCCCGAGATCGCAGTCCTATCTCAGACAGGCCCAAAGCTTTTTGCAGATTTCGACGGTTCGAACCTGGATATGAACAGCGGTGTCGTCACCAGCATCACGGTTGGCCGCGGACAGCAGGATTTCGAGATCTCCGGTCTCAGTCTGAATGCCGACGCGGTCTACAACGCAATCGCCGAGACGGACTTTCAGCAGCAATTCAGCGATTTCTCCGCCTTGTTCCAAGGGGATCGGCTGGAATGTCGATCTTAGCAAATCGAAAGTTTCAGATGTGGTTTATGGCAGCCAGGGCGATGACACGTTCACCCTGGGGTCGGGCAACGACACCGTCATGCTCGACGGCGGCACCGATGTCGATAACGCCGGCGCGGGCAATGACGCTATTGTCGCTTTAAATCCTCTCTTCCGCGTCGTCGATGGTCAGACATCTGTCACCGGCGGCGATGGAAGCGACACACTCCTCCTCGACTTCCGCGACGGTGACACCACCCTTGACCTTTTCGACAAGGGGCAGAAAGTCGATCTCGAGACCGGCAAATACATCGAGAAGTTTTCATTTGCCACCCTGACAGTCACGTTCAGCAGTATCGAAAATGTCAGTGGCAGCGAGCATTCCGATAAGTTGCTCGGCACCAATGGCAACAACAAGCTGGTCGGCTGGGAGGCCAACGATGAACTCGTCGGCCGTGGCGGCGGCGATACGCTGGAGGGCGACAGCGGCAGCGACAAGCTCGTCGGCGGCGCCGGCGCAGACAAGCTCACCGGCGGCGACCAGAGGGACATTTTCGTCTATACCAAGGCTTCGGACTCCTCCAGCAAGGCGTTCGATACGATCACCGATTTCGTCCATAACGAGGACAGGCTGGACTTTTCGGCGCTCAAACTGGCTGGCGGCGCCGCATTCCGCCTGATCGGCGACCACGCCTTCGGCCACCATATCGGCGAGATCCAGGTGATCGAGCACGACGCCAAGGGCACGGCGCATGACTACACCATGCTCGGCGTCGATCTCGACGGCGGCGGCAAGGCCGACCTTGAGATCGAGCTGACCGGCCTCGTCACGCTGAGCAAGCATGATTTCGCTTTCTGACAAGGAGACCGCAATCGTCAACGATAGCGACGTGGAGCGCGGCATACTTGAAATTGACTTAGTCAGTCATCGCTCAATCGGCATGGTTCCGGCACGCGCCGACAGGCTCGCAGAAGGCGCAGGGATGCTGGGTTTGTCGGAATAGCCTGGCGCGCAAAACTGTTCCGGTGCCGCTTAATGCACCTCGTTTAACTGCCTGAAAATAAACGAAACTACGAGCTTGGCTGGGGCGCCTGGATTCGAACCAGGGATGGCGGTACCAAAAACCACTGCCTTACCGCTTGGCTACGCCCCAATCGCACTCACGAAGCATTTGCCCCGTCCAAGCCGCCGCCTGATAGCAAAGTCCGGCGCCGCCCGCAATCATCCTATCGTCATTTTTCGTTCATGCAGATCATTTCCACCAATATGATCATTCAGTCGCGTGCACGATCCGAAAAACCTTCTCCCGTTGCAGAAGGAGGGCCGGGCCTCGCCATGCGGAATTTTGCTTTACCGAGCGATCACTTCGGTCGATATCTGTCGGCGATTGCAACGCAACAGGATCGACCGATGTCCGCCTTCAAAGCCCGCCCGCCCGCCGAACCCACCGTGCTGCTCGACGATGCCATGGTGCGCGTCACCCGCTGGGATTTCGTGCCCGGCGCCGACACCGGCGTGCATACGCATGGCATGGGCTATGTCGTCGTGCCGATGACCGACTGCAAGTTCCTGATCGAGGAGCAGGGCGGCGACCGCGAGGTCGATGTCGCAAAAGGGGCCGTTTATCGGCGCGAGGCGGGCGTGACGCACAATGTCGTCAATCGCGGCGATGAATTCATGTCCTTCATCGAAATCGAGTACAAGTGAGATGGACAATGCCGATTTCGACCGGGATTTCGTGCCCGCCTACGGCGAAGCCGTGCCGGTCGGGCCGAATATCCAGCGGCTGACGGTCAACAACCCCTCGCCTTTCACCTTCTATGGCACCAACAGCTATATTATTGGCGACCGATCGGTCTGCGTCATCGATCCCGGGCCGGAGGACGATGCACATTTTCAGGCGCTGATGCAGGCGCTCGAAGGCCGGGAGGTTACCCATATCGCGGTCAGCCATACGCATCGCGATCATTCGCCTCTCACAGCGCGGCTGAAGGCGGCAACGGGAGCAATCACCGTCGCCGAAGGTCCGCATCGCGCCGCCCGGCCGCTGCACAACGGCGAGACCAATCCGTTTGCCGAGAGTTCGGACACCGGCTTCATTCCGGATGTAGCGCTCGGCCATGGCGAACGCATCGAAGGGGATGGCTGGGCGCTGACGGCGCTGCTCACGCCAGGCCACACCGCCAACCATGCCGCCTTTGCGACGGATGACGGCATCGTCTTCTCAGCCGACCATGTCATGGCCTGGTCGACCTCGATCGTGGCGCCGCCAGACGGGGCGATGGCCGACTATATGGCCTCACTGGACATGCTGATCGAGCGCGGCGACCGCATCTACCTGCCGGGCCATGGCGGGCCGGTGAAGGATCCCGGCGCCTTCTGCCGCGGCCTGCGGACCCACCGGCGCATGCGTGAGCGGGCGATCGTCGAGCGGATCAAGGCTGGCGACCGGACGATTGCGGATATGGTCAAGACGATCTATCGCAGCACGGATGTGCGACTGCATGGTGCGGCAGCGCTGTCGGTGCTGGCGCATATCGAAGATCTGGTGGAGAAGGGCGAGATCGTCACCGACGGACCGCCGCTGCTTGGCGGCGAATACCGACCGGCTTGATCAATCACCGGCTATGCCGAGCAATTCCACGTCCAGTGCCCGAAGGTATTTGTTGATCAGGGCGGCACCGCTGCCGAGGTCATGCTTGCCGTAACGCGTCGCCACGCGCACGTCCACCAATGTCGTTTCGGCCTCCTCGCGCAGGCGGATGACGATGTCCTGGCGGAAGCCGAATACGAGCGTGCGATGCACACCTTGAATGGCGGCGTCGCTGCCTTGGTTGTCCGTCACTGTGTCCGGCTTTTCCTCATAATCGGGACGTGGCAGCGGCACGGGAACATTGTCCAGCGAGTCGGGTGCCGCCTCCGTCTGCGCCGCCTTTGGGTTGATTGGAGGAAACTCATCGAGCGCACCTTCGGGCGCGCCGTGCTCGTCGGTGATGGCGATGCCCTGGGCGAGCGCCACCTTGCGGGCGGCGGTATAGACGCGGTCCAGCGCGCCGTCATAGCGTCGTCCGGTCAGGCCGTCATAGGCTGATGTCTGCTGCTGGCGATCTTTGGCGCCCGGTTCAGCGCGAGGGCCGAGCCAGGATTGGTCTGCCTTGACCTCGGCGATCCATTTCGGCGGATCGGTGATATCGGTGCTGATATCATAGATGGCCGGCCGGTTGATATAGCCGGGTATCCCGAGCACGACTGGCGAAATCGGCAGGATCACCAGCAGCAATGCCTCAAGCGAAGCCATGCCACCTTTCGCGCCTTTGCTCCACAGGAACACGAGGCCGAGAATGGCGAGATAGAAGGCGACGAAAGCCAGGGCCGCGCAGATCGCCGCCACGGCGAGGAAATAGGGCGTTTCCAGCGGTCCGAAGCGGTGTAGTGCCCAGGCCATGGCGAAGGTGGCCATGGAAAGAAGAGCAAGCCGCCGGGCATAGAAGGCCGAATGGGCGACAGGGCGCTCGTACCGGACGGTCATGGCATCTCGTTCTGCAAATCCGCGATCATGCCGAGATACGCCGCCTCGAGGGCGCGGGCAATGGCCGGGGTGGAAAACAGCGGGCAGGACGGCAGGTTTGCGGCAAGGCTCGCTTTCAGCGCCGCGGCACGGCCGCTGGTGGAGGCAATGCCGACTGCGGTCGCGACATAGTCTACGACGCTTTCCGTCACAAGGTCCGGCATGCCGGCGGCCCTGACGATGCTGGCGCCGACACGGCGTGCGAACGTGTCGCCCAGCAAGGTCAGCACCGGCAGGCCGGCCCAGAGCGCATCGCTGGCGGTGGTATGGGCGCCATAGGCTGACGTGTCGAGGAAGAGATCGGCCAGGCGATGGCGCGCCAGATGTTTCGCCTTGGGCAGGCGGTCGGCGAAAATCACCCGCGCGGGTGCTATGCCGCGCGCGGAAAATTCCCGATGCAGATTTTCGGCTGCGGGGGCATCGGTGCGAAAAAGCCAGAGGACGGCGTTAGGCGCCCGGTCCAGGATCTCGCTCCAGGCATCGAGCACCGGTGCGTCGATCTTGTAGTTCATGCTGAACGAGCAGAAGACGAAGGCATCGTCCGGAAGGCCGAAATCGGCGCGCGCGACAGGCTCCGGATCGATCGGCGCCTTGTCGTCGTTGGCCTGGTAGCAGTCGGGCAAACGGACCACCCGTTCGGAATAGAAGTGTTCGTCGACCTCGCCGGCAATCGTCGGGTCGACGATGATATAGTCGATGAAGCCGGCGCCCATCGTGCCGGGAAAACCGAGATAGTTGACCTGCAGCGGCGCCGCGCGAAGTGCCAGGATTTCCGGCCGTGCATGCGCCGTGTAGCCGGCGAGATCGACGACGATGTCCAGGTCTGCATCGCGCATTGCCTTGACCGAGGCGCCGATATCCAGTTGGCGGATATCCTCGAATCGGTCGGAGCCGGTTTCGATCCGGCGACGGAAGCGGCTGGCATCGTCGGGGCCGAGCGACCAGGCGGAAATTTCAAAGCGACCGCGATCATGGGCCTCGATGACACCAGCCATCAGTTGCGCGATGGGGTGCTCGCGAAAGTCCGGCGACAGGTAGCCGATACGGATTTTCCGACCGGCAAAAGAGGCCGACCGACGCTCGAAGGCACCGATCTCGGATAGCCAGGCAGCGGCCCGGGTCTCCAGGGCAAGGCTGTGCAGTTCGGCCGCGCGGCGCTGGTCGCCGCCGCCGACCATGAGGCTCAGCAGGCTGAAGGGGGATGGCGCTTCAGTGAGCGCCATGTCCGGATCGCGGATCAGTGCGACGAGAGCATCGACCTGCTTGTCGAGGTCTTGCCAGTCGCACAGTTTGCGACGGACGCCGATAAGGGCGGCAAGCGTCTTAGCGCTTCTCGGCCTGAGCGTCGTGGCGCGTTCGAGGGCCGACCTGGCCTTGGCGAGATCGCCGAGCTTTTCATGCGCATTGCCGAGATTGAACCAGGCATCGCCAAGATCCGGGCGGCTCGATACGGCGCGCTCGTAAAGCTGCAGGGCTTCCTTCTGCCGGCCTTGATCGTCGATCAGCGTGCCGAGATTGTTGGCGGCCTCGCCATTGGCGGGATTGCCGGCAAGCGCCTGGCGCAAAACCTTTTCGGCCTCGTCGCGGCGCCTGAGATCCATGAGGATACGACCGCGGCTGGTGAGGAAACCGCTGTCGCCCGGAAACCGGGCCAGCGCCTCGTCCGCGGCGGCAAGCGCAGCTTCGATATCGCCCAGTTTGTGCAGCGCCGAGGCAAAACCCTGCCAGGCCGCCCGCATTTGCGGCGCAACTGTAACAAGCGCGCGATATTCGCCGACAGCGCTTGCAAAGTCACCTGCTTCGCTCAACGCATGTGCGAGATTGTTGCGGGCATCGGCCAGGTCAGGGGCGAGCGCCATTGCCTTGCGCAGGTAGCCGATCCCTTCGATGCCCTTGCCTGCTTGGCAGAGCGCAACACCGAGGTGATTGAGAATGGGCGCGGCATTCGGCGCCAGCATCACGGCGCGCTTCAGCGCCTCGATCCCTTCCGGGCCACGGCCGCATTGCAGGTAGGCGACGCCAAGCATGTGGGCCGCCTCGACATTTGTCCTCGCTATGGCGCTGGCCTGCAACAGCAAGGGCAAGGCATCGCTGCCCTTGCCCGCCGTCAGCAAGCCTCCGGCCTTGTCGAGCAACGGGCGAACGGCAGCCCCGCCCGCTGGTCCCGGCCGGCCGGGCGGCAATCGGCCACCTTTCGACATTCTCCATGCTCCCGAAAATCATCCTTCGGCGAGGCAGCATGGATGCTGGGACAATGTCAAGGTTTTAGGCCAGGCGACAATCCGCCCGAAATCGCCGGCATGCCTGATATCCGGCGCCAAGCGGGCCTTGTCCGCCGCGATGCGAACGCGGGCGAGACCATGCCCGCGGCGATCGACACTGAGTCTTTGACTCGACCCGTGATTGAGCCGCAATCGCCCCAATCTTCCCGCGCCGCAAAATAGCCAAGGTTCTCCAGGATGTTGTCTCCGGAGGGGTGATCAAGGAGTTTATGATGCCGACGCCTGAAAACCGCCCTGACGATCGTGCAGACGTCGTCCAGAACAACAAATCCGTGCCACGCGACGGCGCGTCGCAGCCGGTCGAATTCATCGAGCTTGGCTTGGCGCTCGAACTCCTTCTGGATACCTATCCGATCTTTGCCGATGCCGTGAAGGCGGCGATTCTCCCGCTCGACGGCGAATTCCTGTTCGAGCTTCCCTATGCCGGCAAACCCGACGGCAAAGGCCGCGTCGCCGCCGTGCGCCTCGCTTATGCCGGCAGTGAAGAACCGCGCATGGCCTTCGTTTTCCTGTCGGATGATGCGATGGACACCCGCGTCGAACCAGCGGAACAGCAGGTCGAGCATCTGCGCAACTTCGCGCAATCCTTCGTCGATGTGCTGGAGAAGATCGAGCAGCACTGACACCCTCAGGTGATCGGTTGGCGCGGCAGTGATTAAGGCTTGCCTCGCCCCTGGCTGCACAGTAAACGAGTGCGCATCCCCTTGCGCAACGCGCACCTTCGGCCAAAGCACTCCGGATGACCGCCTCTTCCCTCGCCGAAAGCCGGCGCAGCACCGAACTCACCATTGCCATTGCCGCCATGATCGGCGCGGCATCGGCGATGAGCATATCGCCGAGCCTGGTGCGGTTTGCCGATGTCGGGCCGCTGTCGAGCGCGTTCTGGCGGGTTTTCCTCGCACTGCCCATCCTCTGGCTGTGGATGCGGGCAGAGAAGAAGGACAGCGGTGCGGGCAAAAGCGCGAGCTGGACGGTGCCGATCCTGCTTTCGGGCCTGTTTTTTGCCGGCGATCTCCTCCTTTGGCATCTGGCGATCATGAAAACGACGATCGCCAACGCGACCTTCTTCGCGACGATGGCGCCGTTGTGGGTGGTGATCTTCGGCTGGCTCGTCCTGAAGCAGAAGCCTGAACGAGCAACGCTTGCGGGTCTTGGTTTCTGCCTCGTTGGCGGATCGGCGCTGGTCTACGAGAGCATCTCGCTCAATCCCGCCCATTCGCTCGGCGATGCGCTGGGCATAGGCACAGGCGTGTTCTACGGCCTCTATTTCCTGGCCGTCGGCGCTGCACGCAAAGCCACGGGTGCGGCGCGCGTGACTTTCGAAATGAGCGTGGTCGCGGTCGTGATCCTGTTCGTTGCCGCGATTGCCATCGAAGGCAATATCCTGCCGCATTCGATCTGGGGCTGGAGCGTGCTGTTTGCGCTGGCTTTCATCAGTCATGCCGGCGGCCAGGGTCTGCTGTCGGTGGCGCTGGGGCGGCTCCCAGCCGCCTTTTCTTCGCTGGTGACCTTCCTTCAGGCAACCGGCGCGGCCGGCTTCGCCTGGATGCTGCAGCATGAGCCCATTTCGCCGATCCAGGCGATCGGAGGCGCCATCGTCCTGGCAGGCATTTGGGTGGCCAGACCGCGCGGTACGGCGCAGTCCGGCTGACACCCTTCAGCGTTTTTTCCCATTCCTGATCGTCGCCTGCGCCGCCGCCAGCTTGGCGATCGGCACGCGGAAAGGCGAGCAGGAGACGTAGTCGAGGCCGGATTCCTCGCAGAAGGCGATCGAGACCGGGTCGCCGCCATGCTCGCCGCAGATGCCGAGTTTCAGGCCGGGCCTTGTGCGGCGGCCGCGCTCGGCAGCGATCTTGATCAGTTCGCCGACGCCGTCGAAGTCGAGATTGACGAAGGGGTCGCGGTCGATAATGCCCTTGCGCATATAGGTCGGCAGGAAGCTCGAAGCGTCGTCACGCGACATGCCGAAGGTCGTCTGTGTCAGGTCGTTGGTGCCGTAGGAAAAGAATTCGGCTACTTCGGCGATGACATGGGCGCGAAGGGCCGCCCGCGGCAATTCGATCATCGTGCCGACCAGATAGGCGATGGACATGCCGGATTCGGCGATCACCGAGCGGGCGACTTCGTCGATGCGTGCCTTGACATAATCGAGCTCGGCTTTCAGCCCGACCACCGGCACCATGATCTCCGGTTCGACGGCTTCGCCAGTCTCGCGCGCCGCCTCGACGGCGGCCTCGAAAATGGCGCGGGCCTGCATTTCGACGATTTCCGGATGCGAGATGTGCAGCCGGCAGCCGCGATGGCCGAGCATCGGGTTGAATTCATGCAGCGCGTCGATACGCTCGCGAAGATGGAATGGCTGCATGCCGATCTGGGCGGCGACCTCGTCGATCTCGTCGTCGGATTTCGGCAGGAATTCGTGCAGCGGCGGATCGAGCAGGCGGATGGTCACCGGCGTGCCATGCATGATCTCGAACAGCTCGACGAAATCGGCGCGCTGCATGGGCAGCAACTGATCGAGCGCTTCGCGACGCTTCTCGACCGTCTCGGCGAGGATCATCTCGCGCATGACATTGATGCGGCCGCCCTCGAAGAACATGTGCTCGGTGCGGCAAAGGCCGATGCCCTCGGCGCCGAAGGCGCGCGCCGCGCGCGCGTCGGAGGGCGTCTCGGCATTGGTACGCACGCGCATGCGGCGGATCCTGTCGGCCCAGCCCATGATGCGCTCGAAATCACCCGACAATTCCGGCTGCAGCATCGGCTGCACGCCCTTCAGCACATGGCCGGACGAGCCGTCGATCGAGATGATATCGCCTTCCCTGAGCTTGATCCCCGGCCCCACCAGTTCGCGATTGCGCATATCGACCCTAAGCGCGCCGACGCCGCAGACGCAGGGCAGGCCCATGCCGCGCGCCACCACCGCCGCATGGCTGGTCATGCCGCCGCGCGTCGTCAGAATGCCCTCGGCAGCCTGCATGCCGTGGATATCTTCCGGGCTGGTCTCGGTGCGCACGAGAATGACCTTGCGGCCTTCCTTTTCCGCCGCCACGGCGCCTTCGGAGGTGAAGATGATCTCGCCTGAGGCGGCCCCCGGCGACGCAGGCAGGCCCGTGCCGATCACATCGCGCCGGGCAGCCGGATCGATGGTGGGATGCAGCAATTGGTCGAGGCTGGCCGGATCGATACGGTCGACGGCATCGGCCGCGGTGATCAAGCCCTCTTCGACCATGTCGACGGCGATCTTCAGGGCTGCTTTGGCAGTGCGCTTGCCGGTGCGGACCTGCAGCATCCAGAGCTTGCCGCGCTCGATGGTGAATTCGAGGTCCAGCATGTCGCGGAAATGCGCTTCGAGCCTGTTGCAGACATTAAGGAATTCCTTGAATGCCTCCGGCATCACCTTTTCCAGCGACGGCCGGTCCGAGCCGGTCTCGATGCGCGCCTTTTCGGTAATGCTCTGCGGTGTGCGAAGACCGGCGACGACATCCTCACCCTGGGCGTTGACGAGAAACTCGCCGTAGAGCTCCTTGAGACCCGTCGACGGGTTGCGGGTGAAGGCGACGCCGGTGGCGGAGGAATTGCCGAGATTGCCGAACACCATGGCCTGGATATTGACCGCCGTGCCCCAATCCGAAGGAATGTTGTGCATCAGGCGGTAGGTGACGGCGCGGTGATTCATCCAGCTGGCAAAGATCGCGCCGACCGCGCCCCAGAGCTGCGCCATCGGGTCACCAGGGAAGCTGAAGCCCTCCTCGGCCAGCATTTCCTTGTAGCGGGCGATCAGGCCCTGCCATTCCTCGGCAGTCACCTCGGTGTCCTGCTCGCGGCCGAGCCGTGCCTTCTCGTCTTCGAGGATTTCCTCGAACACGTCATGGCCAAGTCCCATGACCACGCCGCCATACATTTCGATGAACCGGCGATAGGAATCCCAGGCAAAGCGCGCGTCATCCGTATCGGCGGCGAGAGCCAGGACCGTCTCGTCGTTAAGGCCGAGATTGAGCACCGTGTCCATCATGCCGGGCATGGAAACGCGGCTGCCGGAACGGACGGCAAGCAAGAGCGGCCGGCTGTCACTGCCGAATTTACGGCCGGTCAGGCTTTCGAGCCGCTGCAGGCCTTCGACCACGGCGGCCTTGAGACCATCGGGAAAGGCCTGGCCATTCTGGAAATAATAACTGCAGGCATCGGCGACGATCGTCAGGCCAGGCGGCACCGGCAGGCCGAGCGCGCTCATCTCGGCCAGATTGGCACCTTTGCCGCCCAGCCGATCGGCCATGTCGGATCGGCCATCAGCCTTGCCGCCGCCAAAACTATAGACCCATTTGGTCATTCCGGCCCTCCCGGCGGAATTATGCATTTTGATGACAGTGCTATCTCATTCCACCAGCTTTGAAAACAGCCGGACGGTAGAAAATGCTGCGTCGCAACAAGAATGCGGCTTTATTGTACTTTCAGCGATATTGCCGCCTTCGAATCTTCAAAATCGATTGATCCTATGGGCGCATGACATCTTCCTTCGCACTCCGTCCCTCGACCGAAGCCGACTACGATACGATTGCCGAAATCTGGCATTCAAGTGCCAGCCTGCCGGGCGTCGGCCCTCCCATGATGCCGACCGAAGCCGATTTGCGCAAACGGCTGGAGGCAGAATTCGCGGCCGGCTGGCAGGTCACGCTTGCGGTACGCGGCGATGAGATTGTCGGTTTTCTCGCGATCAGGCTCGCAGAGGCAGTGCTGGCCGAACTCTTCGTCCGACCCGGATCGCTCGGAGGAGGAATCGGACAGGCGCTGCTCGCCCAGGCGATTGACGCAATGCCAGGCGGGTTTACGCTGTTCACGCGGTCCGGAAATCTCAGGGCACGCCGGTTCTATGAGAAGGCCGGTCTCGCAGTGCTTCGCGAAGCGATACATCCGCGGTTCGGCGATCCGATTGTCTACTACGAATGGCAACGAAGCTGAGGCCTCACGGAAAGGCGGCTTCAGATGGCGCCGTAATCCGTCACATCGATCCGCGCAATCTTGCCCTGATCATTGAAGACCAGCGTCTCCTCGCCCGTACGCGTCATCGGCGCGCCGGTGCGGCTGTCGGTGGCCGCGAGTTCCCAGACGGAACGGGCGGCATTGTCGCTGATCTTATCGACGCTTTTGTCCTTGGCGACCTGATCAGGATAGGCGTCGAAATATTTGCGGAAGGCGGCCATGATCGCGTCACGGCCATCGATCCGGCCACCGACGCCGCCGGAGACATAGACCGCATCCTCGGCGAAATAATCCTCGATCGTCGCATAGTCGAGCGCATTGATGGCGTTGTGGAAGATGGTCAGGTGTTCAACGGGGTCGAAGTTTTTCATCATGCAAGTCCGTAGTTGGCAAGTTCTGCGTCGAGTTCATCTGCGCCGACATAGTGAATGGCATTCCAGCCATAGACGCGCGCAGCTTCGACATTGGCTTGGCTGTCGTCGATGAACAGAGTCGCCTTGGGATCGAGACCGAAGGTTTTCGTATGGGTTTCGTAGATCGCCGCATCGGGCTTCAGCAGCTTGACATGCGCCGAAACGGTGACGCCGCGCGGCTTCTTCAGGAATGGGAAAATCTCGCTTGCCTGCTCGAACGTGTCGGCGGCGAAGTTGGTGAGCATGGTGACATCGCGGCCTTCGGCGACAAACCGTTCCAGATGGGCAACGCTGCTCTCATAGGCATGCGGCACCATTTCATGCCAGTATTTGCGGAAGGCGCGAATATGCTCCTCACGGTCGGGGAATTTTTCGAGCAACAGCTCTTCCGCTTCCAGCCAGGTGCGGCCGCGATCCTGCTCGATGTTCCAGTCATGGGTGCAGACATTGTCGAAGAACCATTTGCGCTCCTCTTCATCCGGGATCAGCCGCGAATAGGGAATGTTGGGGTCGTAGTGGAGCAGAACCTTGCCGATGTCGAAGACGATATGGCGGATGTCAGCGGGCATTGCGTTTCCTTGCAGGTTTGTCGAACGCATCGGCAATAGCGGCGGTGATTGCTTTTTTCATGACAGTTGGCAAGGCTTGTGACGGGAGATTGGGGACGGGTTCCCACCAGGTCTGGAGTTGCGCTCCGGGGCTGCCCCCCTCTGCGGGGGAGATGCCGGGCAGGGCAGAGAGGGGTAACCCAGGAACGTCAGCCCGATAAATCTTCAGCCGCAATTCAAAATGCGTAAACACATGCACGATCGCTCCACACGACCGCCACTCCGCATCGAACGGCGCCGCGTCCACGCCCGTCGCGCCATCACGGCTGGCGGTCCAGCCCGTCGTCGGCACCTCGGTCATTCCTCCGAGGAGACCTGTCTCCGGCCGCTTGCGCAACAGCACCCTTCCCTCGCCATCCACCGCGACAAAAGCCGCGCCCTGTCGGACCGGCTTGTCCTTCTTCGCCACCTTCACCGGAAAATTCTCCGGATCGTCCGTCCTCAGAGCCAGACAGTTCTCGCGCCAGGGACAAAGCGAACAGGCCGGGCGCTTCGGTGTGCAGATCGTCGCGCCCAGGTCCATCATCGCCTGGGCGAAATCGCCGGGGCGCGTCGTGGGCGTCAGCGTATCGAGATGGGCCTTCAGCAACGGCTTGGCGCCCGGCAGCGCCTCGCGCACGGCAAACAGCCGCGAGACGACGCGTTCGACATTGCCGTCCATCACCAGCGCTCGCCGGTCGAAGGCGATGGCGGCGATGGCGGCGGAGGTGTAATCACCAATGCCGGGCAGGCCCTGCAATCCCTCGGCCGTATCCGGGAACACGCCGCCATGCAGCGCGACGACCGCTTCGGCGCATTTTTTCAGGTTTCTGGCGCGGGCATAGTAACCGAGGCCCGCCCAGGCCTTCATGACGTCCTCGGTGTCGGCGGCGGCGAGGTCGGCAATGGTCGGCCAGAGAGCGAGGAATTTTTCGAAATAGGCTTTGACCGCCTGGACCGTGGTCTGCTGCAGCATCACTTCCGACAGCCAGACATGATAGGGGTCGGCGCGCTTTCCAGCGGCTTGCGCGCGCGGACTGGTGCGCCAGGGAAGATCGCGATGGTGGCGGTCATACCAGATCAGCAGGTCGGCGGGACGCGGTTGCGAGAAGCCAGCGGGGAGATTATGATTCATATGATAGACCTAACAAATCTCGTAGCGGTCCCGAAAGCCTGATGTCGACATTCCACAAATATGGCGAGATACAGATTTCCGAAGCGGCCAACCGGCTGATCGATCCTGTGCTGGCGAAGAAAGCCGGGATCAGCACCGCGCTGATCGGCTCCTGGGACGAGATCGTCGGCGCCGATTTCGCCGATTGTACGCGGCCGGAAAAGATCTCCTGGTCGCGCCGCAATGCGGGCTTGAGCGGCGATAGCGGCGGCGTCGAGCCGGGAGTGCTCACCATTGCCTGCGAGGGCGCGCGGGCGCTGTTTCTCACGCATGTTCAGGGCGAACTCATCCAGCGGATCAACGGCTTCTTCGGCTATCCGGCGATCCGGCAGATCCGGATCGTGCAGAAACCGGTCACGCCCCCACAGAAATTCCGCCGCAAGCCGCGGTCGCTGACGCCGTCGGAGAATGCCAAGCTCAGTGCGATGACCGAAGAGATCGACAACGACAAGCTGAAGGCCGCGCTCGACCGGCTCGGCCGGGCAGTGATCGGCAGTCGCAAGCGTTAGATTTTATTCACTTTTTCCTGACCCTACGCCATCGGCCAGTCACAATTCTTTGAACATATGCGCTGAACCGCCACTTGCCTGAATTATAGGCGCAGTATATCCCGTCTTCACCTTTGCCCTATCCGAGGAGCCCCTATGCCGATCTCATTGACCACCCTGTCGATCCGCCTTGTCGCCGCACTCGCCATTACTGGCCTGGGCGCAGCATTTGCCGGCACGGCGAGCGCAGGTGACGCCGCGAAGGTCGATCCGATCCAGACGAGCGCCACCGCCGACGTGCCGGCGCCGGAAGGCAAGGTGGATATCGCCAAGCTGATGGCGCCCGGCCCGCTGCCGGAAATCTCGCTCGGCAAGGCCGATGCGAAGGTAACGATCGTCGAATATATGTCGCTCGATTGCCCGCACTGCATGCGCTTCGCCACGACCGTGTTCGAACCGATCAAGAAGAAATATGTCGACACCGGCAAGGTGCGCTTCATCGTCCGCGAATTCCCGCTTCGTTCGCGCGCCATGGCCGCGATCATGCTGGCCCGCTGTGTGCCGCAGGACAAATTCTTCCCAATGATCACCGCCATGTTCCAGACCCAGGAAACCTGGGTCACGGCCGAAGATGGCCGCGCGGCACTGCTGCAAGTCGCCAAGCTGGCCGGTTTCACACAGGAGAGTTTCCAGGCTTGCTTGACGAACCAAAAGCTTCTGGATGATGTAACGGCCATACGCGAGAAGGCGGGCAACGATTTCGGCGTGGATTCGACCCCGACCTTCTTCATCAACGGGGCAAAATATACCGGGGAAATGTCTGTTGATCAGATGTCGGCCATCATCGACGCTGCGGGCTGATTTCAAAACGACTTCCGCAACAGGCGGCAGCCGCTGGCTGCCGCCTGTTTTTGTTTGTGCGCCGTTTCTGGGGCTCGCCTCATGAAATTCACCAAACTGCGAATCACCGGCTTCAAATCCTTCGTCGAACCCTCTGAATTTTTGATCGAGCCCGGTCTGACCGGTGTCGTCGGGCCGAATGGCTGCGGCAAGTCCAATCTGACGGAATCACTGCGCTGGGTGATGGGCGAGAATTCCTACAAGAACATGCGCGCCTCGGGCATGGACGATGTGATCTTCTCGGGCTCCGGCCAGCGGCCGGCGCGCAATTCCGCCGAGGTCGGCCTGTTCATCGACAATTCCGACCGCACCGCGCCTGCCGCCTTCAACGATGCCGATGAATTGCAGGTGACTCGCCGCATCGAGCGCGAGCAGGGTTCGATCTACCGCATCAACGGCAAGGAGGCCCGCGCCCGCGATGTGCAGCTGCTGTTCGCCGATGCCTCGACCGGCGCCCGCTCGCCCGCCATGGTCGGCCAGGGGCGCATCGGCGAACTGATCCAGGCCAAGCCGCAGGCACGGAGGCAATTGCTTGAAGAGGCCGCGGGCATTTCCGGCCTGCATTCGCGGCGTCATGAGGCGGAACTGCGGCTGAAGGCGGCCGAAACCAATCTGGAGCGGCTGGAAGACGTCACCACGACGCTCTCGACCCAGATCGAGAGCCTGAAACGCCAGGCGCGGCAGGCCAATCGCTTCAAGCAGCTCTCCGCCTCGGTGCGCGCCGAGGAGGCAAAGCTGCTCTATATCCGCTGGTCGCAGGCGAAAACGGCGGAAGGCGAGGCTGACAGTGCGCTCAACCAGGCCACCAATGTCGTCGCCGAGCGGGCACAGGCGCAGATGGAGGCGGCCAAGCAGCAGGCCGTGCAGGGCCTGAAACTGCCCGAACTGCGCGACGCCGAGGCAAAGGCGGCTGCAGCACTGCAGCGTTTATCGATCGCCCGCACCCAACTCGACGATGAGGCCAAACGCCTGGACCAGCGCCGCCAGGAACTCGAACGGCGTATCACCCAGCTCGCGGCGGATATCGAGCGCGAGCGGCAGATGATCGCCGGCAATCATGAAATTTTGGCGCGGCTCGCGGAGGAGGAAGCAGAACTGCGCGATGCGCTCGAAAGCTCTGCCGAGCGCGCCGAGACGCTGACGCAAGCGCTGCAAGAGGCGAGTGCGCAGGTCAGCGAGGCGGAAGCCAGGATGCAGGCACTGACGGCCGAACGCGCCGAAGCGATCGCCGGCCGTCAGCAGACCGAGCGCTTTCTAAATGACCTGGCGCAGCGGCGGCTCAGGCTTGAGAAACAGATCGGCGATGCCGGGCGCGACCTGCAAGCGCTGGAAGATCGCCTCGCCGCCCTGCCCGATCCGGCGCAGAAGCAGGAAGAACTGGAGGCGGCCGAGATCGCCCATGAAGATGGCGAGGCGGCGATGGCTGCGGCCGAGCGGGCGCTGACGGCCGCCCGCCAGATGGAGGCCGACAGCCGCAAACCGCTCGATGAGGCGCGCGCCGCCTTGCAGATGCTGGAGACGGAAGCGCGCACGATCCGGGGCATGCTCGCGGCCGGTGGCGAGACAATCGAGACGCCGGCCTCCGACCTGATCAGCGCAGACGGCGGGGTGGAAACTGCGCTCGGCGCCGTGCTGGGCGACGATCTCGATTCAGCGCTGGTCGATACGGCTGCCGCCTACTGGTCGATGCCTGGTGATGGCTCTAACGACCCTCCCCTGCCTGACGGCGTGCAGCCGCTGATCGATCTTGTTCGCGCACCACTGGAACTGCATCGGCGGTTGCGGCAAACAGGTCTGGTCGAGGAAAGCCAAGGCGAGCGGCTGCAGACTTTGTTGAAGCCGGGACAGAGGCTGGTATCGCGCCAGGGTGCGGTGTGGCGCTGGGACGGGCATGTGGCGAAGGCCGGTGCACCGAGCGCCGCGGCGCTCCGCCTGCAACAGAGGAATCGCCTCGCGGCGATCGAAAACGAAATCGAGGAAGCCGCTTTCCGCGTCGAGGACGCCGAGATCATCCATCACGAGGCGGTGGAGAGTGTACGCCGTGACGAGGCGCGGCTCGCCAGCAATCGCGATATGGAGCGACTGCTCGCCCGCAAGCTCACCGAGGCGCGCGATGCACTGATCCAGGCTGAACGCGCCAACGCCGAACTGATCCGGCTGCGCGACACCGGCACCGACTATGTCGCCGGCTATCGCGCGCAACTCGACGAACTGGCAATGTTAGAAGAGGATGCGCGCATCGCGCTTGCCGACGCGCCGGATATTTCCGGGCTCGACCTTGCCTTGCGCGAGCAGAGCGCGGTCGTGGCGGAGCGGCGTGCGGCGGTGGCGGAAGCCCGCGCGGAGCATGATTCCGAGGCGCGCGAAAATGACAGCCGCCGCCGGCGGCTGTCAGCGATTGCCGCGGAACGGCAAGTCTGGAAAGAGCGCGAACATTCCGCCGGCCAGCAGATCGAGACGCTCACCGCCCGCGAGGAGGAGGCACGGATCGAGCTCGAAGACCTGCTCGCCGCGCCCGAAGAATATGACGAGAAGCGCCGGGCGCTGGTGGCTGAGATCGCGCGCGCCGAAACCACCCGCAAGGACGCCGCCGATCGGCTGGCAGCGCAGGAAAATCTCGAACGTGAGGCCGATCGCGCCGCCTCCAATGCGCTGACCGCACTCGCCGAGGCCCGTGAACGGCGCGGCCGGGCGGAAGAGCGACTGGTTTCGGCACGTGAATGGCGGATCGAGGCGGAAACACGCATCCGCGACACGCTCTCCGTGCCGCCGCATGAAGTGCTGCGCCTCACCGGCCTGAAGCCGGACGACAAGATGCCGGAAATCCGGGCGATCGAGATCGAACTGGAACGCCTGAAAATGGAGCGTGAGCGGCTGGGCGCCGTCAACCTGCGCGCCGAGGAGGAGCAGATCGAGCTTACCGGCAAACTCGACACTCTGGTGCGCGAACGCGACGACGTCATCGAGGCGATCCGCAAGCTGCGCGCCGCGATCCAGAACCTCAATCGCGAGGGCCGCGAACGGCTGATGAGCGCCTTCGATCAGGTTCAGGTGCAGTTCAAGCGGCTGTTCACGCATCTCTTCAACGGCGGCGAAGCGGAACTGCAACTGATCGAAAGCGACGATCCGCTCGAGGCCGGCCTGGAAATCCTTGCCCGCCCACCCGGCAAGAAGCCGCAGACGATGACGCTGCTTTCCGGCGGCGAACAAGCGCTGACCGCCATGGCGCTGATCTTTGCCGTCTTCCTCACCAATCCGGCACCGATCTGCGTGCTCGACGAGGTCGACGCGCCGCTCGACGACCATAATGTCGAGCGCTATTGCAACCTGATGGACGAGATGGCGGCGACCACGGAAACCCGCTTCCTGATCATCACCCACAATCCAATCACCATGGCGCGCATGAACCGGCTCTATGGGGTGACGATGGCCGAGCAGGGCGTGAGCCAATTGGTCAGCGTCGATTTGCAGACGGCCGAGCGGCTGGTGGAAGTGGCATAGGACTGTCGGATCACCACCGCAACAATCTGTCGAATTCCGCGTTCCTCAAACGACTAGATATAGGGCCCGGCCTTTGGAAGAGCTGCCGCCTTGCAATCGTCAAGAAAATAGGTTGATATAAACCTATTTCGTAGGAGGAAGACATGGATACGAGAACGCTTATCCCCGCCACCGAACTCGCCAAGCGCAACGGTATGCGCTTTCCCAACGAATCGGCTGACTATCGGGAGGCGCGCGACGCGCTGCTGGCCGAGGAGATCGAGCTGCGCCGGCATATCGAACGTGTTGCCGAGCAACGCCGGGCTCTGCCGCCGGGCGGCGAAGTCGCCGAAGACTATCGCTTCGAGGGCGTCGATGGAGCAGTAACTTTGAAGGACCTGTTCGGCGACAAGCAGACGCTTGTGACCTATAGCTACATGTTCGGGCCGCAGCGCGAGCGCCCCTGCCCGATGTGCACGTCGCTTCTATCGTCTTGGGATGGCGAGGTGCTGGATATCAAGCAGAATACGGCGCTTGCGGTGATCGCGCGCTCGCCGCTGGAACGGCTGCTGGCGTTCAAGAAGGAACGCGGCTGGCATCACCTGCCGCTCTATTCCGACGTGACAGGAGACTATAGCCGCGACTATTTCGGCGTCACCGACGATGGCGACGACATTCCGGCATTCAACGTGTTCACGCGCCGCGATGGCACGATCAGGCATTTCTGGTCGGGAGAGATGGGATCTGAAACCGCTGATCCTGGACAGGATCCGCGCGGTGCACCGGATCTTATGCCGCTCTGGACGATCATCGATTCGACGCCCGAAGGGCGGGCGCCGACATGGTATCCGAAACTCAACTACTGAGTTTCGTGCGGCGGCCTGTGTTAAGCAGGCCGCCTGGCCCTACTTAACGGTACCACCAGAAACGCTTGCGCATCTGCTCTTCCGTCGAGTTGACGAAATCGCGACGGTCGAGGCCGATATCGGCAAACAGGTGCTCGTTGCTGCTGGTGCGAGCAAGGTTGCGGAGGACAGAGTTATTGCGGAGCGATGCCAGCATGGCCGTTTCCTCATTCATTTAATTGTTGGATTGATATCTTTATATAACGCGCATTGACATAAATGAAGCGAATAGTATGAATGGCAGGCATTAGAAAAACGAATGGCTGACCATGAATACGCCTCTCGAAAGCGACCTGCTGCGCACCTTCATCGCCGTGGCCGAAACCAGCAATTTCACCAAGGCGGCGGAGATCGTCGGCCGTACGCAATCGGCCGTCAGCATGCAGATCCGCAAGCTCGAAGAGAGCGTCGGATGCGCCTTGTTCGAACGCGGTTCGCGCGGCGTGATGCTGACCAAGCAGGGCAATGCGCTGCTGACCAAGGCGCGCCGCATCGTCATGCTGCTCGACGAGACCGCGCTCAGCATGCGCCAGCCGAGCTTGAGCGGTGTGGTGCGCATCGGCATTCCCGAGGAATACGGCTCCTCGGTACTGCCGCGGGCGCTGAGAAACTTCGATCAATCGCATCCCGGCGTCGAGATCATCGTCAATTTCGGCCGGTCCTCGGTGCTGACCGACGCGCTCAATGCCGGCAAGCTCGATCTGGCTGTTGTCTATGAACAAGGCGACTTCACCACCAGCGAAGTCCTGCGCACCGATCCAACAGTATGGGTGACGTCCGATATTCACGAAACGCATCTGCGCTCGCCGCTGCCGGTGGCGATGTATTCCGGTACGGGTTGGGCAAAGACGCTGTCGCTATCGGTGCTCGATAATCTCGGTAAGGATTATCGTATCGCCTATGTCAGCGACACCAGCAACGGGCTGATGGCCGCGGTGCAGGCCGGGTTGGGGATTGCGCCACTGGCGCGCGTCGGAATACCGCTGAACTGCCGCGAACTGACGGTAGCGGACGGCTATGATGTCGTCGACCATTCCAACGTCACCTTGCGGCTCAACAACCGCAAGCACGATCCCGCGATTACCGGCATGGCGAATGCGATCCGGGAAGCGTTTGCGAGTGATCGGGCGGAGAAGATGCCAGCTATGCGCGGTGGTGGAAGAGCAGACGGCGAAGTCGCAGACGTGTCACCAGGAGCGGTGCGACAGATTGGCACACTCACTTAGCCGGTTGAAAATAATTCCGCAGATACAGTCACTTAGAAAAGGAATAAGTATCCACACCTTTTTGCGTGAGGTTGCTGCAGCTATTTTGCCGCGATACAGATCGGCTGAAGATTTATGCTTTTTGTCGAGGGGTACACGTGGGAATTGTTGTGTCGGACGCGACCTTGCTGAGTGGGGAGCCGCTATCAGCGAAACGGTCCGCCGTCTTTGTTTCTACCGCGGACGATTCCAAGATTGTGTCGTGGATCGATGACAGAGGCTGGCTCGTCTCCCAGCGCTACGATGCAGATGGCTCGCCTTTGGGCGACATGATTGTACTCGACAAGCATGGCCATGGCGATTTTCCCGATGAAGTATACACAACTTTTGATGGAGGATGGATCGAGTCCTATCTGCGCGATGATTCTGTCGATGGGAAGGTAACGACAAACCTCCATGTCGTCAGGTATGACGCGAACGGAAATCGATTGTCGGAGGATATCGAAGGATGGGACAGGTATCCGCAACTGGTCAAACTCGCTGGTGACGGCTACGCAGTCGTTTCCTATGATCAGCCACCAAAGGAAAGCAAGCTTTTCGCCCGATTTTTCAACGCCGAGGGAGAACAGGTCGCCAACAAAGTACTGGCACATGATTTCGAAGGCTATTGGACCACGACCCTGGCTAACGGCGACTTGAGTGTGACTTTCGGCACCAGCGACGGCAAGGAGACTTACCTGCTTGTCACTCCCTCCGGCGAGATTCTCAACTCGCTGGTCGGCGATGCCAATGAACGGATCCAATATAAAAACGACGGCGGATATGTCATCAAGCGCTTCGTCGGTGATAATGGTTTTTTGGACGAGATCTACGATCGTTATGATGCCGACGGCAATTTGCTGAGCGAAGCGACAGGAGCAAAGTATGCCTCTGCCTCCCACTTCACGGGCAATGAATACACGCTGACGCTCAGTGGCGGAAATCAGGCTGTCTTCTGGACGGCCGCCACCACCGGCAAAAATCTGTACATGCACGTTCTCGACAGCGAGGGTAATGTGCTCGTCGAGGATCAAACCATCGGGAGCATCCATAATCCCTACCTTGACAGTGTGTCAACGTTGGCATTGTCCAATGGGGACTGGCTGGCTTCTTGGGGTGGACACACGCAAGTCTTCAATGCTGACGGGACGAAAAACGGCAAGCCATTCACGAGTGCCGTTATGGGGCAGGTCGCTCCGGTGGAAGCCACGAGCGATGGTGGTTGGGAATATACCTATATCGCCACAGGCCCAGACGGAGCCGACCACCTGTATTCCCGAACATTTCATGTTGGCGACGCCAAAAATCCGCCCGTCGCCATGGCCAGTTCCGGATGGCTGAACGAGGAYGCAGTCTACAAGTTCGGCCGCAACAGTTTCAAAACCTCCGACTACGATGGTGACGCGATCACCGGTATCGTCATTCAAACGCTGCCGGACATCGGAACTCTGCGTCTTAATGGAGCGGAGGTCCATGCCGGCGATACGATCGCCACGGGCGACATCAATCATCTGACCTGGACGCCTGCTGCCAACTTCAATGGCGACAGCGCGGGTTTCACATTCGAAGCCGTGGATGCTACTGGTGCTGTAAGCACCGAGCCTGCGCGTTTTAGCTTCACTGTAGCGCCTGTCGACGACGCCCCTACGGGAGGCGACAATACGATCACGATCCTCGAGGATCAGGTCGTGAAACTGACTACCGATGATTTTCCTTTTGCCGACATCGATGGCGACAGGCTTGGTGCAGTTCTCATCGCCGCCGAAGGTGGAAATGGGCAGATGACCGCCAGCGGAAAACCGGTGGGAATGCACGGCACGAGAAGCATATTCCTGGCCGGCGGTTATAGCCACCTGATGTTTACTCCAGGCGAGAACGAGACCGGGAACGACTATGCCACTTTCAAATTCAAGGTAATCGACAATTCTCATGATCCTGATGGCCAGCATACCGACAAAACCTGGCACACGCTGACGATCAATGTGCTGCCGGTCAATGATGCACCCATAAGCGAGAACACGTCCGTCAGGGTCAATGCCGGCGATCATTTCGATTTCATCGACCAACTCTTCCAGTTTCAAGATGTCGAGAATGACAAGTTCAAATCGATCATCATCGACTCGCTGCCGAGCTTCGGTACGCTGGAACTGGCTGGTCACGCGGTCAAGGTCGGCGAGGAAATCAGGTCCGCCGATCTCGAAAAGCTGTCGTTCGATTTCAGCAAGGATCAGATAAAAGGGGATTCGACCAACTTCACCTTTTCCGTCCTAGACAATGGCGGCACCGCCAATGGTGGTTCCGATACGGAAAAGGCTCCGTCAGTAGTCACGTTCGACATCAGCAACGATCGGCCCGTAATCCGCGGCACGACCCACGGCGATCATCTCAATGGCAACGATTCCCGCGACATCCTGATGGGCGGGGCAGGTAATGACGTCCTGGACGGAGGCTCAAGCAATGACCTGTTGATTGGAGGAAGCGGCGCCGATGTCTTCGTCATGAGGCCAGCGACAGGCACCGATTCCATTGCCGACTTTGACGTCACCCAGGACAAAATCGACCTTCGGACTACCTCGATCAAAGATTTTTCTCAACTCTCGAAGCAGGAAGTGTACGTCAATGGCGTGAATACCGCTGAAGTAGGCTATTACTATTTGGTGGATCATAAATATCGGTCGGAAACGTTCATGCTCCCCAATGTCGATGTTCACACGCTAACCGCCGACAATTTCATTTTCGGTTAAGCAGTAAAAACGGTGGCAGTTCACGCCGGATGCATCTGCGCGCAAATCGTCCCTGTCAAGAAAATGCCGGCCCTTCGTGCGGGGAGACTAACGGCGAAGGGCCGGAAGTGGGAACCGTTGGCTCGAAGAGAGACTACCGGCGCGCGCTGACCGCAGCCAACGAAATCGGCTGATGGCAGGAATGAGATTTTCTGATGGGCCTTTGGATGAGCCGCCGCTCACCGGCATGCGGCGAAACGTGGTCGCTGATCGTCGTTCAAGCGCGGCGCGGATCGGCTGCAACGGGCACCTCATGCGCCTGAGGCGCCTGCCGCGCGTAGCGCTGCGCCAAGTATGCACAGGCCATCAGTTGGATCTGATGGAAAAGCATCAGCGGCAAGACGATGGCGCCGACGCCCTGACCGGCGAAAATCACATTGGCCATCGGCACGCCGCTCGCGAGACTCTTCTTCGAGCCGCAGAAGGTAATGGTGATGCGGTCGGCGCGATTGAAGCCCAGCAGGCGTCCGCCGACCGAGGTGAAGACCAGGACGAAAGCAAGCAGCAGCATGTCGGCGACGACGACCGTTGCAATGTCGCCGATCGAGAACTTGTGCCACATGCCCTCGTTCATCGCATCGCTGAAGGCGAGGTAGACGACCATGAGGATCGAGCCGCGATCGACCGGCGCAAGCAGTTTTTTGCGCGCGCGGACCCAGTCGCCGATCCAGGGCTGCAGGATCTGGCCGGCGACGAAGGGCGCCAGCAATTGCAGCAGGATTTTCCAGAGGACGTCGAGGGAGAAGCCGCCATGGCCGCCGGTGGCGAAGAGCACGCCAGCGAGCAACGGTGTCAGGAACATACCAAAGACGTTCGAGGCAGAGGCCGCACAGATGGCTGCCGGCACATTACCGTGGGCGATCGAGGTGAAGGCGATCGACGACTGCACTGTCGACGGCAACACGCAGAGGAAAAGGATCCCGAGATAGAGCGAATGCGGCAGGATGCTTTGCGGCACAAGGCCGATCGCCAGGCCAATCAGCGGAAACACGGCAAATGTGGTGAGCAGGATCACCAGATGCAGCCGCCAGTGCAGGATGCCAGCGATCACCACATCCCGCGACAGGCGCGCACCGTGCAGGAAGAACAGGAGTGCAATCGCGAAATTGGTCGCCACGCCGAAATAGGACGCGAACGTGCCCTGCGCCGGCAGGACACTGGCGATCGCCACGGTCAGCACGAGAAGCAGGGTGAAGGTATCGGGAATGAAGCGGCGCATGACGAACTCGGTATAGACTGTGCTCTTGTTCCTCGCATGGGCGATGCTGCTGTGCAAGCTGTACCTAGATATGTATGCTATGCCGGCGGTCGCAGGACCGCCGGCATGTCCCAGCCGGATAAGGGGAATCAGGCTGCTTCGGTCGCCGCAGAGGCGTCGGAAGACATTGAGCCCAGCATGGTCAGGAGATCGCTGATGCCCTTGCTCGGGTCAAAGGAGAAGGCGCCGGCCAATTGCTAAATTCTGTCAGGCTGCTGTCATCCGTCGCAGTGGCGGTGTCAGTCGTGTCCGTCTGATCCTGGCCAAGCGCATTGCTCACATAGCTGTCGAACTGATCCTTGCTGATCGATCCGATACCCTCAGTATCGATGCTGCCGAACAGGTCGGAGGCCTGATCGTCGGTCACATCATCCGGACGGCCTGCCAGGAACTCGGCCTCGGAGACGCTGCCATCCTTGTTGGTGTCGAGCGAATCGAAGACATCATCGGGCGACTGCGAACTGTCGCTGCTCGAATCGAGCGGCGGGGGCGCCGGCGGCATGCCGCCTTGATTCTGGGCCGCCATGTTCTTCATGCTGTCGGCGAATTGCTCCTCGGTGATCGAGCCGGTACCGGTCGTGTCGATGGAGTCATAGACCTTGGTAGCATCGTCTTCGCTCATATTATCCGGACGGGCGGCAAGAAATTCCGCCTGGCTCACAGAGCCGTCACCATCGGTGTCCATCGAGGAATACATGTCGGCTGCACTCGGCTGACCGCTATCTGAACCCGTGGTGTCGCTGTTGAACTGCATGCCGCCCTGCGGCGACATCAGCATCAGCACGGCCATGGCATTGCCCGACAGCAGCGATTGGATGCCGCCGAGACTCGGTCGACTCTGGTCATCCATACCCTGATCGAAATCATCTTCGCTGAGCGCACCAGTGCCTGACGTGTCGAGCTTGGAATAAAGTTTCGATGCCTGGCTTGAGCTGACATCCTTCGGCCGGCCGGCGACGAATTCGTCTTCGCTCAACGTGCCGTCCTGGTCGCTGTCCAGCTTGCTGAAAAGACTGTTTCGCTGGGACGCGTAATACGCAACATTGCTACTCGAAGCAGAAGAAACACTGCTCATTTTGAGCCTCCTTCATGAGGTCGATCGTTTTGCCCTTGGGTCAGGCCGATCCGGCGAAGGAGAATTTTCGGGTCATGGCCGCGGTCACGGCAGCAGAATCCCGCGGGCGGCAGACGCCGCCGGTTCATCTCCATGCTGCCGGATATCGGACATTGATACCCCGTTCCGGATCACAACAAACAAGAGAGGAACAATTTTGGCGTTAGACTGATTTGCCCGATGACACAAACGAACATGCGGCATGCGACGCCGTGCCGCGCAAAAGAGTGCCGCATTGAGGAAATTATGCAACATTTTCAGCTATTTAAGATACCGTGGAGATGAAGTGGTTTCCAAATAGGCTGCAATTAGGCGGTCCGATAACGCCCCAAGGCGAGCGTCAGCCGCCCGCCTCTCCCATTCCCTTTCGCACAACAGCCCTCAGATCATCGATCGGGCGCAGAATCTGGCCGTCCTCGAAATGCCAGAACGTCCAGCCGTTGCAGGCGTCCAGGCCCTGAACACGGGCGCCGACGCGATGGATCGAGCYGGCCTCGCCATTGGCGGCGAGCGTGCCGTCGGCGCGAACGATCGCCGCGTGCCGGCGACGGGCGTCGGTCAGCACGGTGCCAGGCCGAATCAGTCCGCTTTCCACCAGCGTGTTGAAGGCGACGCGCGGCTCGGCCTTCTTGCCGGTCATAACAGTTAGTTCGGCGCTGGACAGCGGCTCGACGGCGGCGATGCGGGCCGAGGCGGCGTCGATATAGTCCTGCTCGCGCTCGACGCCGACGAAATGGCGGCCAAGTCGCTTGGCGACCGCACCGGTTGTGCCGGAGCCGAAGAACGGGTCGAGCACGATATCGCCGGGCTTTGACGATGCCATCAGGATGCGGGCGAGCAGTGCCTCGGGTTTTTGCGTCGGATGTGCCTTCTTACCATCGGCACCCTTCAGGCGTTCGCCGCCCGAGCAGATCGGGAAAAGCCAGTCCGAGCGCATCTGAACATCGTCATTGGCCGCCTTCATCGCTTCATAATTGAAGGTATAGCCCTTGGCCTTGGGATCGCGGCTCGCCCAGATCATCGTCTCATGCGCGTTCTGGAACCGGCGGCCCTTGAAATTCGGCATGGGATTGGTCTTGCGCCAGACGATGTCGTTGAGAATCCAGAAATCCAGATCCTGCAGCGTGGCGCCGACGCGGAAGATGTTGTGATAGGAACCAATCACCCAGATCGTGCCATTCGGTTTGAGCACGCGGCGGCAGGCGAGCAGCCAGGCGCGGGTGAAGGCATCGTAGGCTTCGAAGGAGGCGAACTGGTCCCATTCATCGTCGCAGGCATCGACCAGCGACTGATCCGGGCGATGCAGCGCGCCGCCGAGCTGCAGGTTATAGGGTGGGTCGGCGAAGATCAGGTCGACGGATTTGTCGGGAAGCGCTTCGAGCGCGGCGACGCAATCGCCCTTGATGATGGAGTTGATCCAGGAATTGCCGGAAAGCCCACGCAGGGCGTCCGACAGCGTTAGCACAGCTGCCATTGATACTCACCAGAACGAAACGCAATACATGCCATCATGGTTACCGATCCTGGTTACCAAAGACTGAAGCGCCGTGCCATATCGAGAAATTTTTCGCATGGCCGGCACGAATGTGTTCGCCGGAAGAAATCCGTCATCAGCCAGCCATCACCGCTCTATCGATGATCTTTCCGACCCAGGCCCGTCGAAAGGTGATATTGTCGGTTGCTGTCACGGCCGTTTCGCCCACGCGTCACAGAAGGGCGCTAAGTTGCCGCCGTTGTCGTCCCAGATCATTTTACCGGGGGGTATCAAATGTGTTTCGAATGCCGGATGTCACAACTCAACCGTCGTCATTTTCTCTCCATGGCCAGTCTGGGCGCCGCAGCGCTCGCTCTGTCGCCGACGCTTTCCTTTGCTGCCACCGCTGAAAGCGCGCTTAGCCCAGACGAAGCCCTTGCCAGACTGCAGGCCGGCAATGCCAAATTCGTCTCCGACGCCAATGCCTGTGCTGCCCATCTCGCCGAACGCCGCAGCGAAACCGCTAAGGGTCAGGCGCCCTGGGCGACGATCCTGACCTGTTCCGACAGCCGGGTGACGCCGGAACTGATCTTCGGCGGCGTCAATCTCGGCGAACTCTTCGTCGTGCGCAATGCCGGCAATGTACTGGAAACCAACGGCCTCGGCACGGTCGAATATGGAGCCGAGCATCTGCATGCACCGCTCGTCGTGGTGATGGGGCACAAGAACTGCGGCGCCGTGGTCGCGGCGTGCGATTCCGTTACGAATGGCACCGCCTATGAAGCCTCTGTCGGCAAGATGATCCAGCCGATCATTCCCGTGGCGCTCACGCAGCGCGGCAAGGCGGGCGACTTCGTCGACAATACCGTGCATGCCAATGCCGTCCGCGGTGCAGCACGCATTCTCGAAGAAAGCCCCATCATCTCGCATCTCGTCGAGGCCGGTAAGGTCAAGGTCGTCCCCGCTTATTACGACCTCGACAGCGGCCATGTCGACTTCCTGCCCATGGGCTGAACCGGCTTCGCCGGACCCGCTCAGAAAAGGATATCGTGGTGGATGTCGCCGACACCCCCGCGCAAGACGATTTCGACCTCGCGGCCGCGATCGCCGTCCATGTTGACGATGACCAGCGTGTCACCCGATTTGTCGTTGAAAATGGTCACCGAGCCAGGCCTCGTGTCATTGACGAAACCCTTTTCGAGCGCATCGAGGCCATCGGACGCGTCATATTGCTCATAGCCGGCAAAGTGCAGCGGCTGGTCGCCTTTGTGATCGAGATTGCCGTCGAGGCGGCGCAGGTTCAGCACATCGACGCCCGGGGTGAAATCGTCGATGACGATCCGCGCCGTGTGCGTGCCGTTTTCCGATGGACGTCCTTTGGCGTTGAGCGGCAACAGGCCGTCGACGAGGAAGGTATCGTCTCCGGCACCGCCGAGCGCCCGGTCACCATTGTCCGCCAGAGAGAGCCTGTCGTCCCCTTTGCCGCCCGAAAGATAGTCCTTTCCGGAGCCGCCCAGCAGGGCATCGTCGCCTGTCCCGCCATAGAGCACGTCGTTGCCGTCGCGACCATTGAGGCTGTCATTGCCGCCACGGCCGAAGAACCATTCGACATGACTGCCGTGGTTGTGGCTGCTTGCGCCGGTCATCCTGTCGCGGCCGTTCGCGCCGATCGCGGTCAGGAAAGTTCCAAACGGATGTTCGAGCCGCCCGGCCCTCAGAATGCCATGGGTGTGGTCGAACAAGACGAAACTGTGCCTGGTCAGGCGATCGGAGAGCATGGTTCCGTCATCGAGGACAGTGTCGGCCAGCGCTTCGACCGCATCGCCGTAATGGCCGATGCGATGGACGGACACCCTGTCGCTCAGATTGTCGGTCTTGGTGTGGGCGTGCTGCTGATAGAGGAAGATGTGGTTGGTCGCGGTCTCTTGCCTGCCATTGTCCCAACTGCCTGGCGCGAGATGAAAGACGATATCGTTGCTGAAGCCGACATTGAGGATGTCGACCTTATGGTTGTTGGAAAGGTAGGGACTGGCAATGCCGACAAAGTGAGCATCGGCGAAGGCCTTGTTCCAGTGTATCCCGGCATGATCGGCAATGATGTTGGCGACCGCTCCGCCGAGGCTGAAGCCTGTAAAGGTGACGTTCAGGTCCTCGTGCCGGACATAGCTGGCGACGTTTTTCAGCAGCAGTTCGAACTGCCTGTAGTAGTTTTTGCTGGCCGAGATTTTGTCGTAGTCGAGGACATCGTTGAAGTGATCGGTGCCGCGGAAGGCGACGATCAGATCATCGCCTTGCTGCGCCACGATCGCCTTGCCGCGGCCGTTGCGGCTGGTGAAAGTCGTGCCGTCCTGGTTGATGCCAAGGTCCTTCATTTTCAGCTCTTCAAAGCCTGACGGCGGCTTGATGTGGCCGAAGGACGCCGCGGCGGTGCGCAGCACCGTGGCAAATTCCGCAAGGTTGAGATCGCCGAAAAGGCTCATTGGGTTTTCTCCAAACAAGTCTATTGCTCGATGCCGGCAAATCACCGGCAGTTCGAGGGCTTGGCATAGAATAACTGGCTTACGGCCATTTACGCAACCGACACGAGACGCCCATCACATCGCTTCACATCCGACATGGGTAAAATTCATGGAACGGCGGGTTGACCCCGAGCACCATGATCGTGATTCTGCGCCGCGTCGAAACGGGAGACGGGATATGCTGAAAATTTATGGCGTTTATCAGTCGCGGGCTTCACGCAACTATTGGATGGCTCTGGAACTCGGGATCGAATTCGAGAGCATTCCGGTAATCCAGGGCTATCGCCTGCCCGATTCACTGGCGGCGGATGCGCCGCTCAATACCCATTCTCCGGCATTTCTGAAGCTCAATCCGAACGGCCATATTCCGACCATCGACGATGACGGGCTGGTGCTCGGCGAATCGATCGCCATCAATCTCTATCTCGCCAGCAAGCATCGCGGGCCGCTGGCGGCGGGCAGCCTGAACGAGGACGGCCTGATCACGCAATGGTCGGTCTGGGCCGCAACCGAGGTCGAGGTCCATTCGATCAAGATCGTGCAGACCCACGACCGCGCCCTGCAGGACACGCCCGGCGGCAAGGAGACGATCGCGGTGGCGACGCGGTTGCTGAAACGGCCAATCGGCGTGCTCGAAGCGCATCTCGCCCAGCAGGATTATCTGGTCGGCGACCGCTTCACCGTGGCGGACCTCAATCTGGTGGAGGTCATCCGCTACGCCTGGCCGGAGAAGGATTTCTTCGCCAACTATCCGCGCGTCTCGGCCTGGTACGAACGCTGCCATGACCGGGATGCGTTCCGGACGATGATGGAGCGGCGGCGCGCGGAGGGGTGAATGGCGTTGCGGTTTTGAGTGCTTCTGCTACTGTGCATCACAAATGCAATGCATGAGGTTACGATGAAGGCCGCGACACTGCCGCCCCTGCGTGTTGAATCCAAATTGCGCGAAAGCGCGGAGAAGATATTACGCGATGGCGAGACTCTGTCGTCGTTCATCGAGACGGCCGTGCGCGACAAAATCCGCCAACGGCAGCTCGACGATGAATTTCTTGTCCGCGGTCTTCAAGCCCGTGACAATGCAAGGAAAACGTCGGAATATTATCCAGCAGACGATGTTCTCGATGAACTCGCTGAGATGTTGGCCGAGGCCAAGAGGGCCGAGGCACGTTGAGCTATCGGGTACGCTATACCAAGGAAGCGCGGGGGGATTTAAAACGCCTCTACGCATTCCTCTTGCGGCGTGATCTCAAGGCTGCCGAGAAGGCACTGGCCTCTGTCCGCAAAGGAATGGAAATTTTACAGGAATTTCCTTTCACTTGCCGCAAGGCCCAGAGCGAAAATCCGTTTCTGCGCGAATTACTCGTTCCGTTCGGAGCATCCGGTTACATCGTCCTGTTTGAAATCGAGGACGACACCTATGTGACTATTCTCGGCGTAAGGCACCAGCGCGAAGAAGATTACGACTGAGGGATCTCACGGAGCGCATCCCCCAGTCCGAAACAAGCATGCAGCTTCAACGTCACCCGATCACGCCCGGCACATCCCCCAAATCATGCCACACCGGAATCCCCCGTTCCGTCGCTATCCTGACATCATTGTCCGCCCCCTTTGACGCTCCCGGCAGGCGCAGCACGCCCTCGCAGAGGGCGAGCAGGCGATGCGCGACCGGGTGGAAAACCTCCTCATAGAGATCATCGCCGACATGCTCGCCGCCGGCGGCGTTCCAGACCGGCAGCGCCACCCATTCGCCGATCATCGGCACGTGGCCGGCCTTGAACAGCGCATAGGACGGCGCTTCGAGCACCTTCAGGTTGGCCGCCATCCTGGCAGGATCGTCACCCGTTCCTGAACGGTAGGGGCCAGCTATCAAAATCAGCATGTGGTCACTCCTTATTTTTGCACGAACACAAACGAAATATCCATAATTTTCTTGTTTCAAGTTCATTTATGGATATATTCAGGATTATTCGTGCAATTTCGTGCAGAGTCAAGAATGAATGTTGACGAGTGAACGCAAGGCGCTGATCATAGATCGCATCCGCCGCGACGGCCGGCTGGTGGCGAAAGGCTTTGCCGAAGAGCTCAGCCTCTCTGAAGATACTGTCCGGCGTGACCTCCGCGAGATGGCCGCAAGCGGCCTTCTCACCCGCGTGCATGGCGGCGCCCTGCCAATACAGCCCGATCTGCCGGACTTCTCGGCCCGACGGTCCGTGGCTTCAGATGAAAAGCAGAGGCTTGGAGCCAGGGCGGCAGCTATGATTGAACCCGGCCAGATCGTCTTCCTCGACGGCGGCACGACCAATGCAGAGATTGCCCGCGCCTTGCCCCGGACCTTCCCCTTCACCATCGTGACCCACAGCCCGACTATTGCCGCAGAGCTCGAACATCACCCTTCCGCCGAGGTCATGCTGGTCGGTGGCCGGCTCTACAAGCATTCGATGGTGGCGGTCGGTGCCGTCGCCGCAACAGCGATCGCTTCCATCCGACCGGACATTTTCTTCCTGGGGGTCACCGCCATCCATCCCCGCCACGGCTTTTCGACTGGTGACGCCGAAGAGGCGGCGATCAAGCGGCAGATTGCCGCGCAGGCGCGCCAGACCTGGGTGTTGGCGACTCTTGAAAAACTCGATGCGGCCTCCCCCGTCACCATCATGCCGCTGGAGGCCGCGACCGGTGTGATCGTGCCGGATGCGATCGGCGACCTACAATGCGAAATGCTGGGCGAAGCGGGGCTCAGGGTGCAGAAGACATAGATCTCAACCCTATTTTAGAGGCGTTTTCCGCTGGACCGGCGGCGATGGCCAAAGCTTCTATGCGCTGCTATAGGAGGGCCAGCAGGTTCATCTTCGGGGCGTTCATGTCGGGTGTTTGGTCCAAAATCCTCCGCGTCGCACTGATCGCGGTTGTCGCGGGCAGCCTGGCCGCCTGCGTCTCCAGGCCAGGTCCGACGCTGTTGAACACTGTCGCCGCAGCACCCGATGCAAGGCTGGTGAAGGTCTATTCGGTGTCGACCCGTGACCGGCTGAAGCTGAACACCAATGTCTATGGCAATGGCAAATCACTCGATGCGAACTATGCCGAACTGACTGTTTCCATCCCGCCGAACCACAAATCATCCGAGATCGAGTGGCCGGACAAGAAGCCCGATGCGGAAAAAACCTTCGCCGTCGTCGGCCAGTCCGTGCTCGATCGCCAGAGCTTTCTCAATTCGCTCAATGCCGATAGCAAGGCACCGGGCAAGGTCGGCGTCTTCGTGCATGGCTACAACACGAACTATCAGGAGGCATTGTTTCGATTGGCGCAGATCGCCGCCGATGGCGACGTCAAAGCGACGCCGATCGCCTTTACCTGGCCGTCACAGGGTGCCGTCGCCGGCTATGTGGCCGACAAGGAATCCGCCACCTATTCGCGCGACTATCTCGCCGACCTGATGGTCGAGATCACCAAGGGACGCGGCCCCGATGACTCGGTCATCTTCGGCCACTCGATGGGCGGCTGGCTGGTGATGGAGGCGCTGCGGCAACTCAAGCTCGAAGGCCGCGACGATGTCCTGGCGAAACTGACGGTCATCCTTGCCGCACCCGATATCGACGCCGACGTCTTCAGGACACAGGCCAGGGTGATCGGCAAGATGAAACATCCGATCACCATCCTGGTGGCCGGCGATGACCGGGCGCTGGCCGTATCGAAATTCATCAGCGCCAGCACGCAACGCGTAGGTAGCCTCGATGTCCGGGACCCGCGGGTGCAAGCCGCAGCGGTCGAGGCCGGCGTCGAACTGATCGACATTTCCACGATCCAGCCGACGGATTCGGCTCGTCACAGCCGGTTCGCCGACATCAAACTCCTTGGTCCCGCGCTGGCTGCGAATGCGCAGCGAAATAACGGCGTCGGCAAGGCAGGCGCCTTCGTCTTCGACGCCGCCGCGGCGACGATTTCCAGCCCTTTCCGTATCGTTTCCAACGTGCTGAAACAGGGTGAGTAGCCGCGGCTGAATATTCGCGCCGCCTCATGCGTCTAATCAGTACAAAGTTGAACAATGGAGTCTGCCATGCTGGCCGATGCCGACCTCCGCGCAATCCGCGATGCCGGGCTGATCGATGACGCGAAATTGGCTGATATCGCCAATTTTCTTGCCGCACGGCGCATGCCTGCGACGGCTGCCCCTGCTCCTCGTTTCGATCTCACCCATGTGCTCTGGTATGCCGGGGCGCTGATCGTCATCGGTGCGATGGGCCTGTTCACCAATGAAGCATTCAACCGCATGGGCGGATGGGCACTGGCCGGCTGCGGTGCTGCCTATCTCGTCGTCCTGCTGGCGGCTGGCGAATATCTCTGGCGAAAGCCGGGCCTCAGGGTGCCGGCCGGGCTGCTGGTCGCCGCTGCCGTTTCAATGGTGCCGCTGATCATCTACGGCGTCCAGGATGCGCTCGACCTGTGGAAATACGCGCTCGGCAATCCCGGCGAATACAAGAATTTCTTCCCCTACATGAACGGCAGCTGGCTCTATATGGAGATCGGCGCGATCATCGCCTCGCTGCTCGCCATCTGGCGCTATCCCTTCCCGTTCATCCTGCTGGTGGCGGCGGTTGCCTTGTGGTTCATGTCGATGGATCTGGCGCTGTGGTTCACACGCCGGCCGGATGGCTATGACGATTGGCAGGTGCGCCAGAACGTTTCGATCATCTTCGGGCTGGTGATGATCCTTGCTGCCTGGGCCGTGGATATCCTGCGCCGCGATGGTCCGGATTTCCCCTTCTGGATCCATATCTTCGGCGTCATGGCCTTCTGGGGCGCGCTGACGGCGACCGACGGCGGCTCGGAGCTCGACAAGGCGCTCTATTGCCTGCTCTGCGCCGGCATGATCGGCCTCGGGGTCTTCCTCAACCGGCGCGTCTATGCCGTGTTCGGGGCGCTTGGCGTCGCCACCTATCTCGGCTATCTCGCCAGCGAAGTGTTCCCGGACGTGCTGATCTTTTCCTTCGCCCTGTCAGCGATCGGGCTGATGATCATCGCGCTCGGCCTGCTTCTGCACCGCAATTATGCGAGGATGGAGGCAGGATTGAACAAAACCCTGCCTGAAGCCCTGCAATGGCTCCGCCCCTACCACGCCCGCTTCGCTTAGCGGTCGCTGGTTTCCCAGCGCGGATTGATCCACGGCTCCTGGTTGGATCGCGCCAAGGGCTGCTTGCCAAGAATATGGTCGGCAGCCTTTTCGCCGGTCATGATCGACGGCGCGTTGAGGTTGCCGTTGGTGACATGCGGAAAGATCGAGGAGTCGGCGACCCGCAAGCCGTCGACGCCGATGACGCGGGTTTCGGGATCGACAACGGCCATCGGATCGTCCTTGGCACCCATGCGGCAGGTACCACAGGGGTGATAGGCGCTTTCGAGATGTTCGCGCAAAAAAGCGTCGATCTGCTCGTCGGTCTGAACGCCCTCACCCGGCTGAATTTCGGGGCCGCGGAATTCGTCGAAGGCCTTTTGGCTGAAGATTTCACGGGTCATGCGGACGCAATGACGGAATTTGATCCAGTCTTCCTCATGGCTCATATAATTGAAGCGAATCACCGGCTCTGCCTTGGGATCGGCCGAGCGCAGCGTGACATTGCCGCGCGACTTGGACAGATTGTAGCCGACATGAGCCTGGAAGCCGTGGCTCTTGGCCGCCGCCTTACCGTCATAGGAGATCGCCACCGGCAAGAAGTGATATTGGATGTCCGGCTGCTTGACGCCTGGCGCCGAGCGGATGAAGGCACAGGCCTCGAACTGGTTCGACGCGCCGAGGCCGCCTCCGGTCAGCAGCCATTGCGCACCGGCCACGCCCTGCCAGAACCAGGGCAGCCAGGAATAGAGCGATACCGGCTTGGTCGAGACCTGCTGGAAATAGAATTCCATATGGTCCTGCAGGTTGGCGCCGACGCCCGGCCTATCGACCTTGACCTCGATACCCAACTGGCCGAGATGCGCGGCCGGGCCAATGCCGGACAGCATCAGCAGCTTCGGCGAATTGAAGGACGAAGCGGAGACGATCACCTCGCGGTTCGCCTTGACCACTTCGACCTTGCCGCCACGCTCGATCTCGACGCCGGTGGCGCGGCCATTCTCGATGATGATGCGCCGGGCAAAACAACGCAGCAGCTCGACATTGGGGCGCTTCAGCGCCGGCTTCAGATAAGCATTGGCCGCGGACCAGCGACGGCTCTGATGGATGGTTTGCTCCATCAGGCCGAAACCTTCCTGCTTTTCGCCGTTATAGTCCTCGGTCGTCTCGAAACCAGCCTCGCCGCCGGCCTTGATGAAGGCGCGAAACAGCGGATTGGTTACGGGGCCGCGCTGCACATGCAGCGGACCGTTGGTGCCGCGCCATCCATCCTGGCCGCCATGCGACGTTTCCTGCCGCTTGTAATAGGGCAGCACATCGGCATAGGACCAGCCGCGAGCGCCGAGCTCTTCCCAGCGGTTGAAATCTTCGGCATGGCCGCGGACATAGACGAGGCCGTTGATCGACGAAGAACCGCCGATGACCTTGCCGCGCGGCGCGGTGATGCGGCGATTGTTGAGGTTCGGCTCGGGCTCGGAGAGATAGCCCCAATTGTAGCGCTTCATGCTCATCGGCCAGGCGAGTGCGGCCGGCATCTGGATGAACGGGCCGAAATCCGAGCCGCCAAATTCCAGCACCAGAACCGTATTCTTGCCGTCTTCGGACAGACGATAGGCCAATGCCGACCCTGCCGAACCCGAACCGATGATGATGAAATCCGCCTGCATGTTGTTTTCCCTGGTCATTTTCAGACGATGTCGCGGCATCGCGAAAAGCTATTTTGATTCTGGTAAATTCTATCGCTATTAGCTATGCTCGTTCGATGAAGCAGATCATTTACACGCGCGAGGCAAAGAAGAGCTTGAATCGCATGCAGTCTTGGCGCAGCTCCGCCATTCTGTCGAAGCTTGAGCAGTATGCCCGCGGTGAACCGGTCGACATCAAGAAAATGCAAGGCAATGACTACTTCCGCATCCGCGTCGGCCAGGACAGGGTGATCATCGACGATCAGGGCAGAGTCGTCATGGTCATCGATGCAGGACCCCGCGGCAGTATCTACAAGGAGTGACGCAGCATGGGTGATATCCAAAAGCTTACGATCGACGGCAAGAACTATGTTCTTCTGAGCGAAGACGATTATGAAGATCTCATCGACGGTCTGCATGCCAGTGCCATCATGGCTCGCGTCGCGGCCGGGGAAGAGACATGGCCGCACGAATTGGTCGTGGAGCTCACCGAAACAGACAGCCGTATCAGAACCTACCGTAAATATCGCGGCCTGACGATTTCCGAGCTTGCCGAGGCTGCCGGTATCTCGCAGCCCTATCTGTCTGAGATCGAGAGCGGCAAGAAGACCGGCACCGTTGACGTATTGAAGCGTATCGCAACCGTCCTGAAAGTCGATCTCGACGATCTTGTGGCGGGCTGAAGACGCGGCAGTCATCATTGCAGATGCGGGTGTCTGAGAGGACATGTGATCGCAACGACGAACAGGAGAACGGCAAGTCATCGCGAAAACGTATCCCTCTGTTCAAATCGTCTGATTCAATGTCCGTCGAAGCCTCAATACGGCGCCTCGACCTTGCCCATCGACACATAGACTGTCTTGATTTCGGAATAATGATTGATGGCGGCAAGTGAGTTCTCGCGGCCGAAGCCGGATTGCTTGACGCCACCGAACGGGATTTCCACCGGGCAGATATTGTAGGTGTTAATCCACAGCGTCCCCGCTTCAAGCCGATCCACCATTCGATGCGCGCGAGCCAGGTCATTGGTGAAGACCCCGCCGGAAAGGCCGAATTCGGTGGCGTTGGCGCGCTCGACGACCTCGTCCTCGTGATCGAAATCGAGCACGCACATGACCGGTCCGAAAATCTCTTCGCGGGCGATGGCCATGCCGTCCTTGACGTCGGCAAAGACGGTCGGCTGGATGTAGCAGCCTTCGGCCGAGACGGAATTGGGGATTGCGCCGCCGGTGACCAG